>JAIEQO010000448.1 GCA_019747655.1 Gemmataceae bacterium
CTGGGACTGCTTCAAGCGGTGGCTCTGCTTCCGGAACACCCCGGTCCACCTGACGCACATCCCGACCCAGCGGCCGGCCCCGCAGTGGACCTACGGCGTCTGCCGGGAGGGGCCGGGGTGTGCGGGCAAGGCCGGGGCCGGGTGCGCCGACGGCCGGTGCGGGCCGGGGTTCGCGGCCGGCGGCAAGCCGGCGAAGGGGGCGGCGGTGGCCGGGTGCGCCCCGTGCCCGGCCCCGGGTGAGGTGGTGATGCCGGGCTACCGCTTGGCCAACCCGGAGTCGCCGGGCATGAACGCGCCGCGGACCGCCGGACCGGTGGTCAACCCGGTCGCCCCGGCCGGGTACAAGGTACCCCCGGCGGCAGTGCCGTACAAGGGCGGCACAATGCCGACCCAGCAGCGGCCATACATCGGGCAGTAGGAAGACACAGAGTACAGACGGGGTAACAGGATGGGCGGGATGAGATTTCGGTCTCATCCCGCCCATCCTGTTACCCCGTCAACCGCTTTCGCTACTTTCCGTTACCGACCGGTACGCCGGTCTTCGGAGCCGGCAAAGTCCCGAGCAGCGGGTCGGGTGGCGGGGCGACCATCGGCGGGGCCTGCGGGATGCTCGTCGGCGGGATCGTCGACCCGGCCGGCAGCGGCAGTTCCTCGGCCGGCCCGACCCCGACCGACCCGGGGACCAACAGCCCGGCCGAGCCCGGGGCGATCCCCCCGCCGGACACCGGCACCCCCAGCCCGACCGGGTCGGCACACGCCTCCGTCGTCCGCCCGACCGGCCGTGGGCCCGTCGAAGACAGCCACCCCCGGCTGCCGCAGTCGTGCCGGCACCCGGCGGTCCCGGCCACAAGGGCGGCCCACCCGAGAACCGACGCCGCCCGCACCATGACCCGCCCCCCGTGGTTCGTCCCGCCGTCGGACCGGCCGCCGCGGGACTTGAGTGAATTCTGACGGGCGGCGGGGATTCCGCAACGCGACGGGGCCGACAAAAAAGGCCCGCCGGAAAACCCCGGCGGGCCTCGCTCATTCAACCGGCGGCGGTCGTACCACCGGCCGGGTTTACCGGACCGGCTCGGCCGGCAACACCTACGAGCCGCTCCCGCCGTTCTTCGGCTTCCGCTGCCCGCCGGCCTCGGCCCGGCCGCGGAGGTAGTCCATCGCGGCCTTGAGCTGCTTGTCCTTGGCCTCGGTGACGACCTTGGCGTCCTTCCCCTCGGCCGGGATGATCTCCAGGTCGTGGAGCAGGGTGGCCAGGTCGGTCTCCTCCTCCCGGGACAGCTTGACCTCGAACCCGGCGTCCGGCTTGACGCCCCACTCCTCCTTCGGGTCGCCCTTGGTGGCCAGCTTGTCGATGTTCCGGTCGGACGGCGGGAAGTACCGGGCGATGGTCAGCTTGACCTCCCCCTCCGTCTCGTCGAACGGGATCACGTCCTGGACGCTCCCCTTGCCGAACGACCGGTCGCCGACGATGACCCCCCGCTCGTGGTCGCGGATGGCGGCGGCCACGATCTCGCTGGCGCTGGCGCTGCCGCCGTTGACCAGGACGGCCAGCTCGAACCCGGCCTCGCCCTTCTTGCGGCCCTTATGCACCTCCGTCGGACGGAACCCGTTCCCCTCCCGGGGCTTGACGGTGACGATCTTCTGCGGGCCGACGAACAGCTCGCTGACGTTCACCGCCGAGGTCAGGAACCCGCCCGGGTTGCCCCGCAGGTCGAGCACCAGCCCGGTCATCCCCTGCCGCTTCAGCGCCTCGATCGCCACCTTCAGGTCGGCGTAGGTGCTCTGGGTGAACTGGCCGAGCCGGATGTACCCGATCTTGTTCTTCTCGTCGAGCATGAACTCCCAGTCCGAGTCCCCGCTCCGCTTGACCCCGAAGACGGTCTCGACCGACACCCAGTTCCGCTTGAGCGGGAACGTCAGCTCCTTCCCGTCCCGGTCGATCACCAGGGTGATCGGGCTGCCCGGCTTGCCGGTGATGACCCCGACCGCCTCGTCCTGCTTCATCCCCTTGGTGCTGATCTCCCGCGGGGCGTCCGGCGGGAGCGGCTTCCCTTCGTTGTCCACCGACCGGACGATCTTGGTGATGAGGTCGCCGGCCCGGATGCCGGCGTTGTACGCCGGGCTCCCCTTGATCGGGGTGACGACCAGCAGGGCGTCCCGGACCGCGTCCCGCCGAATCTGAATCCCGACCCCCGGGAACCGGCCGCGGAGCTGGCTGGCCGCCTTCCGCACCGTCTCCTTGTCGAAGTACGTGGTGTACGGGTCGTTCAGGTGGGCCATCATCATCAGGATGCTGAGGTCGGCGTCCTTGTTCTCGTCCAGGTCCTCCCGCCGGCCGAGCCGGGTCCGGGCGTCGGCCAACAGCGCCGCCCGCTGGTCGGGGGAGAGCCCCTTGGCCGCCTTCAGCTTCTCCTCCAGTTCCGGCGGCAGCGGCTCCTCGACCCGCCGGTACATCCCCTTGACCGCGGCCGCCGTCAGGTCGCCGGGGTTGGTCTCCTTGACGTACAGCCGGGTGACGATCTCGGTCGCGTCGCCGACCCGCTTGGCGTAGGTCTGGGCGTCCTTCGGCGGGAGCTTGAGGGCGGCCTTGAGGGCGACCCGCTCGGCGGCGGCCGCCTCCGGGGTGACGGTGCCGTCGGCCACCTTCTGGTATAGCCGCCGCAGCTCCTGCCCGGCCTTCAGCTTCGGCATCCGGGCCAGGAATGCCTTCCCCTCCTTGGCCGCGTCCTCGGGCAGGGCACCGGCCTTCTCGGCGAACGCCTCTAGCCGCTTGGCCGCCTGCGGGTAGGCGGCCGGGTTGTGGGTCAGAACGAAGTGGGTGGTCTTCCCGCCGATCGGCAGCGGCTGGGCCTCCTTCTCCTTGTCCGTCTTGCCGAGCCGGCGGGCCCGGTCCGGCATCTCCTTCTCCAGGTACCGGACCAGCTCGTCGGTGGTGACCACCCCGTCCGGCTCGTACCCCTCGTGGTGCGGGGTGGCGTCGGCGGCACCCTTGAGGGCGTCGGCCACGGTCTTGGCGAACAGGTCCAGGTCGCCGTCGGCCACGCTCTCGGACGAGATGTACCCGCTCAGGAGCAGCATCCGGTCCTGCGGCCGGACCGACTCCTCCTTCTCCTCCCCGCCGAACAGGAGGGCGTCCACGTCGGTCAGGGTCGGCTCGGCGATCTTCTCCTCGCCCGGCTTGAACCCCTTGTACTGCACGTCCATCATCCACAGGACCTTCTCGCCCTTCACGTCCTTGAACGCCTTCTCCAGGTCGGGGCCGAAGACCAGCCCGGTCTTGCCCCGGTCCTTGAGCACGGTGTTCGGGGTGAAGAAGACGGTCTTGTCCCCGGCCGACGCCCCCCGGCCGAAGAACCCGAGGACGAGCGGGTCGTCCTTGCCGGCGGCGGCCGTCGCCGCCTCGACGGCCTTAACGATGTTGTCCCGGGTGGCGACCTCCGACGGCCGCTTCGGGTCCACCGCCGACAGGAGGAGCTTGACCCGGTCGGCCGGGACGCCGAGGTGCTTCGGGTCGGTGAAGAGGTCGTACAGGGCCTTGGCGTCGGCGTCGGCGGTCGGCCGGGGGTCGATGGCCGGGTCCTGGTACGTCCCGGCCCCGACGAGGACGACGACCGGGCCGCCCGGCTTGCCCGCCGGCTCGTCCGCCCGGGCCGGGGCCTGGGCCCCGAGGAAGGCCGCGGCCGCCAGGCCGAGGGCCCACACACGCCTGCTCATTTCGGCTGCCTTTCCTCTGGCCGGGCGGTGGCCCGGGTCGGTCTCGGAGGGGACGGGGACGAAGGTTGGAGGGTCGGCCGGGGGGTGAGGATTCCGGGGTGACGCCCGGCCGTATTGTTGGGCGCCGCGGCCGGGGCCGTCAACGCGAATCGGCGGGGCCGTTACCCGCCCGCCAGCCGGTTCAGGATGTCGACCCCCCGGCGGAGGGTGTCATCGGTCGCGGCGTAGGAGATCCGGAAGTGGCTGTCCCGCCGGCTGAACGTACTCCCGGGGATGACCAGCAGGTTGTTCCGGATCGCCTCGGTCACGAACTCGGTCCCGGTCCCCCACGGGGCTTTCGGGAACAGGTAGAACGCCCCGCCCGGGATGACGAACTCGTACCGCCCGGCTAATCCGGCGGCCAGCAGGTCCCGCTTGCGGCGGTAGTCGGCCACGATCCCGGACACGTCGTAGTCCAGGGCCACGGCCGCCGCGTGCTGGATCACGCTCGGGGCGCAGACGTAGGTGAACTGTTGGAGTTTGGCCATCTCGGCCAACAGCCGGCGGGGGCCGTGGGCCCACCCCAGCCGCCACCCGGTCATCCCGTAGGTCTTGCCGAAGCCCTCCACCACGACCACGTTCTCATCATACGCCGCCGGGGTGTCGGCCGGTTCGCCGTAGTGGAAGGCCCGGTAAATCTCATCGCTGATTAAGACGACTCCGCGATCCCGAGCCAACTCGGCCAGGGCCTTCAGGGCCGCCGGCCGGACGACCGCCCCGGTCGGGTTCGACGGGGTGGACAGGAGGATGGCCTTGGTCCGCGGGGTGATCGCGGCGGCGACCGCGTCCGGGTCGACCTCGAACGCCGGGTAAGTGTCGACCGGGACCATTCGCCCGCCGGCGAGCGAGATCATGTGCGGGTAGGCGACGAAGTACGGGTCGGGGGTGACGACCTCGTCGCCGGGGTTGACGGTGGCCATCAGGGCGAGGAGGAGCCCGCCGCTGGTGCCGCTCGTCACCAGCACGTCGCGGTCGGGGTGGGCCGGGAAGCGGGCCCGGATGTCGGCGGTCAGCTTGTCCCGGAGTTCGGCGACGCCCTGGGTGACGGTGTACCCGTTGTGGCCGGCGTCGATGGCGTCCTTGGCGGCCCGCTTGATCGGCTCGGGCACGTCGAAGTGCGGCTGGCCGATGCTCAGGTTGACCGGGTCCTCGAGCGACCGGCCCAGCTCGAACACCTTGCGGATGCCGGACAGCTCGATGCCGCGGGTGCGGTCGGCCAGCCATGAATCGGGGATCATGCCGGGGCCCTGAGAAGCAGGAATTCACCACAGAGTCACAGAGGCCACAGAGCCGAGAGAAACAGAGCATTCGAAAAGTTCGGTCTTGTCTGCTCGGTGTTCTCTGTGACTCTGTGGTTAATCTTGCTTCTTACCCTGCGCTAACCAACTCCCCGGCAGGGACGGCTGCCCGGGTGTACTCCTCCCAGAGCCGGTCGAGCCGGTCCTGGGCGGCGTCGATCGGGACGGCCGCGTACCGCCCGGCGGACTCGCTGACGATCCCGGCCCGGACCAGCTTGGCCAGGGCGTCCTCGATCTCGAAGTCGACCTCCACCCCGAGCTGCCGCTCCAGGTCCAGTTCGACGTAGCCGTCCAGGTCGGCCGGGGTCCAGCCGTCCGCCCCGGCGTACCGCCACAGGTAGAAGTACGCCAGCAGGGCCTCCCGGGTCTCCTGCTCCTCGGCCTCGTCCAAGAGCCGGAACACCACCCCGCCGTTGTTGTCCAGGTTCTGGTAGTACAGGCTCTGGGTCAATTGGAGGGAATACGTCTGCTTGGACACCTGGAAGCTGTACCAGGTCTTGTACCCGTACCCGAGGATCAGGGCGATCGGGGCGTACAGGGTCATCGCGGCGACCGTGACCCCGCCGAAGAGTGCCCCGGTCAGCACCCCGAGCTTGAACGTGCTGAGCTTGTACAGGACGTAGCCGACGGTGCTGGTCAGCGACCCGCCGAGCTTGAACCGATCCAACAGCGGCATTTTCACCCGCCCGCCCGGCAGGAGCATCTCGACGTCCTGCCGGGGGATGTCCTTGAACAGCTTGAGGAACACGTCGTCGGTGTCGGCGTCGTCCCCGAGCCGCTTGTGCGGCCGCTGCTTGAACATGACGGCCGCCCGGGAGAAGGTCGGGACGGCCACCGCCTCCCGCCGGAACCACTTCCGCCAGTTCCGGCGGAACCGCCGGCTGGTGCCCTTCCCGCGGACGAACACCTCGACCCGGTCGAAGGCGTCCCAGGGGATGTCCATGTCCACCCCCCAGTCGCTGGCCCCGGCCATCGTCCGTTCCAGCTCCTCCCGGGACAGGCGGGTGTAGTTGGCCCGCTGCATGAGGTGACAGAAGGTGTCGAACAGCTTGCCCAAGCCGGCCTCCCGCTCGGCCCCGGTCGGCTTGGCTAAGGGCTTCGGGTCGGCGTCCGGGTCGAAGGCGGCGTAGGCGTCCTTGAGCTGCCGGAGTTCGGCCTGGTAGACGGCGTGCAGGTGGAGGGTGACGGCCCGGGCGAACCGGCGAAACCGGTCCCGATCCCCAGGCCCGAGCCCGTCCCCGTCGAGCGGCCCCGAACGGGTGCAGAGGAACTCCACCAGGTCCGTCACCCGGACCGGGATGAAGTGCTCGCGGTCGGGGTAGTCGGCCACGGGCCGCCCTCCGGGCGGAGTTTCGAGTTTCGAGTTCGAAGTCTCAAGTTTCCGGACGCCGTGGTGCCCCCCGACGGTGGGGCGGATGGTGGGGGCCAGCCCGACTCGAAACCTTAAACTCGAAACCCGAAACTAATCTTCGAGGTCCGCCGGGTCGCAGCTCGCGGCGGCCTCGTCGGCGAGCTGGTCCAGCAGCCCCTGGACCTCACTGATCCGCTCCGGCCGCTTGTTGGCGTTGAAGCTCAGGCACCGCTCGATCAGCTCGGCGAACGCGGCCGGGATCAGGGGGTTGACCTTCCGGACCGGCTTGAAGGCTTCCCGGACCGACTTCTCGGTCGGCGGCAGCCCGCCGGGCAGGGCGATGGCCACCGGCGGGTTCTGCAGGGTTGCCAGCCGGTAGAAGGTGGCCCCGAAGTTGTAAAGGTCGGTCCGCTCGTTCACCAGCTTGTGTGTGGCGGTCTCCGGGGCCATGTACTCCGGCGTCCCCTGGACCCGGTCCTTCGGCGGGTCGCCCTTGACCCAGGCCAGCCCGAAGTCGATCACCTTCACCCCGGTGCCCCGCCCGAGCATCAGGTTGTGCGGCTTCAGGTCGGCGTGGTAGACCCCCTGCTTGTGCATGTGGGTGAGGGCGTCGGCCACCCGCTCGGCCACCCTCAACAGCTTGGCCGGCCGTAGTAGGGTGTGCTGGTCGAGCGGCTTGCCCGGGACGTACTCGATCAGCAGTTTGGCCTCGGTCGGGCCGGAAAACCAACCGGACTTTAGTTCGAGACAATGAACCTTGACCAGGTTCGGGTGGCCGAGCATCTGGCCCACCCGGTACTCGTGCTTCGCCTGGTCCAGGTACTTCTTGTCCGCCTCGTCCCGGAGGGAAACGAGCTTCAGGGCGTAGTCCTTCCCGTCGTCGTCCCGGCGGACGTGTAAAATACGGCTGTGGGCCCCGCTGCCGAGTTCCCGGACGATCTGGAACTTGCCGATCTTGTCCACGACGACTCCCGGGGGGCTACGGATGGGGTGCCGGCCCGGCCGGCGCCCGGGAATCTTAACGGGTGTTCCCGGGTGTGGCAAACACCGGGCCGCCGCTAGGTATTTATGAGTGTAACCGAGACCGACGCCCGGGCCCGGCTGTACGGCCGGGAGTTGTTCGCCCGGCTCGACCGGCAGGGCCCGGTCCTGTTCACCAAGCCGTGGCTGGACGACCAACTGATGGGCCTGGGGATGTACGACCCGGCCCTGAAAGTTCAGCTCTTCCGGTTCGTGGATACGCTGCCCTACCTGCGGGACGGGGCGGATGTCAGCCGGCACCTGGCCGAGTACCTGAACGAGGCCGGGGCGAACCTGCCGTGGTGGGTCCGGGCCGGGGCGAAGCTGCTACCGGGGGGCGGGCCGCTGGGCGGCCTGCTGGCGTTCGCGGCCCGCCGCGGGGCCACCCGGATGGCCCGGAAGTTCATCGCCGGGTCGAACGTGGCCGAGGCCCTGGCCGCCGTCCACCGGCTCCGCAGCCACCGCCAGGCGTTCACCATCGACCTGCTCGGCGAGGCGACGATCACCGAGGCCGAGGCCGACCACGTCCAGAAGCAGTACTTCGACCTGCTGACCGGCCTCGGCCCGGAGGTCAACCGCTGGCACGAGGAGCCGGCCATCGACCGGGACGACCGCGGCCCGATCCCGCGGGTGAACGTGTCGGTGAAGCTGTCGGCCCTGTACAGCCAGTTCGACCCGATCGACCCCGAGGGGACGGGCCGGGCGGTGCTCCGGCGACTCCGGCCGATCCTCCGGCTGGCGAAGGAGACCGGGGCGTTCGTGAACTTCGACATGGAGCAGTACAGCTTCAAGGACGTGACCCTGCGGATTTTCCGGGAGGTGCTGACCGAGCCGGAGTTCCGCGGCTGGCCGCACGTCGGGATCGCCATCCAGGCCTACCTACGGGACACCCAAGACGACCTGCGGATGCTGCGGGACTGGGCACGGGACGAACGGGGCTGCCCGGTCTGGATTCGGCTGGTGAAGGGGGCGTACTGGGACTACGAGACGGTGATCGCCGCCCAGAACGACTGGCCGGTGCCGGTGTTCACGAAGAAGTACCAGTCGGACGCGAACTTCGAGGCCCAGACCGAGTTCCTGCTGGCCAACGTGGACTGGCTGGTGCCGGCGTTCGGCAGCCACAACGTCCGGAGCATCGCCCACGCGATGGCGACGGCCGAGCGGCTGGGGGTGCCGGCCCGGCGGTTCGAGTTCCAGATGCTCTACGGGATGGGCGACCCACTGGTCCCGCCGGTGCAGTCGCTGGGCTACCGGGTGCGGGTGTACACGCCCTACGGGCAACTCTTGCCGGGGATGGCGTACCTGGTCCGGCGGCTTCTGGAGAACTCGTCGAACGACTCGTTCCTGCGGGCCAGCTCGGCCGGGGACACGCCCGAAGAGGTCTTGCTCATGAACCCGGTCGAGTACGAGGTCGGGGAGAAGAAGCCGCCGGTCGCCGGGCGAACCCCGAGCGTGAGGGTGGGGGGGCCCACCCCCTCGATCACGATGGGGGTTCGCCCGGCGCGGTTCCACAACGACCCGCCCACGGACTTCGCCAGGGAGGCGAACCGGGAGGCGATGCGGCAGGCCCTGGCCGACGTGCGGCGGCAGCTCGGGCGGACGTACCCGGCGGTGGTCGGGAACAAGCCGCTGCCGGTGGGGCGGACGATCGAGAGCGTCAACCCGTCGAAGACGGCCGAGGTGGTCGGTAAGATCGCGGCGGCGACGAAGGAGCAGGCGAACGCGGCCGTGGCGTCGTCGCTGGCGGCGTTCGACGGCTGGCGGGACACGCCGGTCGGGGAGCGGGCGGCCCTGTTGCGGCGGGTGGCCGACCAGTTCCGCCGGCGGCGGTTCGAGCTGTCCGCGTGGATCATCCTGGAGACCGGCAAGCCGTGGCGGGAGGCGGACGCCGACGTGTCCGAGGCGATCGACTTCTGCGACTACTACGCGGCCGAGGCCGAGCGGCTGTTCGCCGAGCAGAGCCGGGACGTGCCGGGCGAGGACAACCGGTACTTCTACGAGCCGCGGGGTGTGGCGGTGGTGATCGCCCCGTGGAACTTCCCGCTGGCCATCCTGACCGGGATGACGGCCGCCGCGGTCGTCACCGGCAACCCGTCGGTCATGAAGCCGGCCGAGCAGTCGGGGGTGATCGCCGCGAAGCTGATGGAGTGCTTCCAGGCCGCGGGGGTGCCGCCGGGGGTGGTGAACTTCCTGCCCGGCGACGGCGAGGAGGTCGGCCCGACGCTGACCAACCACCCGGACGTGGCGGTGATCGCCTTCACGGGGTCGCTCAAGGTCGGGCTGATGATTAACGAGCAGGCGAGCCGGACGCCGGGCGGGCAGAACCTCGTCAAGCGGGTGATCGCCGAGATGGGCGGGAAGAACGCCGTCATCGTGGACACCGACGCCGACCAGGACGAGGCGGTCAAGGGGGTGGTCGACGCGGCCTTCGGGTACGCCGGGCAGAAGTGCTCGGCCGGGTCGCGGGCGATCGTCCTGGACGGCATCTACGACCAGTTCCTGGCCCGGCTGATCGAGGCGACCAAGAGCCTGACGGTGGCCCCGGCCGAGCACCCCGGGGTGTCGCTCGGGCCGGTGATCGACGCCGAGGCCCGGGACCGGATCGTCCGGACGATCGAGAACGGCAAGAGCGAGGCCCGGCTGGCGTACCAGCACGACCTCGGCGAGCTGGCCCGGGAGGGCACCTTCGTTGGGCCGACGATCTTCGCCGACGTGCCGGAGGACGCGGGGATCGCCCAGGAGGAGATCTTCGGGCCGGTCCTCTCCGTCATTCGGGCGAAGGACCTGGACGACGCCATCCGGATCGCCAACGGGACCAAGTACGCCCTGACCGGTTGTGTTTACAGCCGCAGCCCGGAGCACCTGGAGCGGGTCAAGCGGCGGTTCCGGGTGGGCAACCTGTACGTCAACCGGAAGTGCACCGGGGCCCTGGTGGACCGGCAGCCGTTCGGCGGGTTCAAGCTGAGCGGGATCGGGTCGAAGGCCGGCGGCCCGGACTACCTCCTACAGTTCGTTCTGCCGCGGACGATCACCGAAAATCAGATGCGGCGGGGCTTCGCCCCCGAGGCCGGGGCCGGGGAGTGATACCCCCCTTCCCCCCTTCCGCGATGCCGCACCGCACATCCGCCGTAAGCCGTAATCCGGTAATGTTTTGCGACCGGAATTCGTCAAATTGGATGGCGGCCGTACCGCCACGCTCGGTCACGGAAATCGGCCTAAACCATTTATTCGTAACAACTTCGGCTCCGTATCAACCGATCCCGGATGCGGTCACGGTGCAGACGAACACCGTCCTCCGTCGTGACACGAACTGAATTGATGAGCGGGAGAGAGGGGCGTTGTGGCACCGGCGGGGGTGTCCCGAATAGGACTATCCACATGGATACTACACTACCGTTTGGCCGGCTCAAGCGATTGCGGCAGCTTTTCCCCGATTGTGCCCAACCGCCGGCCGCCTGCAACTCCGGGCGAGAAGGCCCGCACAAGTCCGCACCCCGTTACGGCCGCCCCACCCGCGAGCCCCTACGACGTACGGTCGGTGGACCGGCACGGCAAGTGCTGAATCTATCCGGACCGGATCGCCCGGCTGTAAGCCACGGAGGTCCAGCACCCGAAGGCCGTCCGGCGGTTTGTCGTGAACGAACAATGATAGGACGGCGGTGCCGCTTGTCGCGGCCGCCCCGCCCGGTTACGGTGGATAGTGGTTGGCCTGCCGGCCGTTTCAAATCGCTCTCTCCCGGTTGCCCACGGTGTCGTGCCGGCCCGGTGGGCGTGGTCCTTTCATCCCAGCTTTGTTTGGTCGAACTGCCTAATAGCTGTACCCGCCTCCCAACTGACCGCCGGGCGAGCCCGCGGCAGGCCGACCGTCTCATCGTCCCTACTTGTCGGAGGAGTCCATGACGAAGCGCCTACGCACGCGTCGCCGCGCCGGGTTCACGCTGATCGAGCTGCTGGTGGTGATCGCCATCATCGCGGTGCTCGTCGGCCTCTTGCTGCCGGCGGTCCAGAAGGTCCGGGAGGCGGCCGCCCGGATGAGCTGCCAGAACAACCTCCACCAGGTCGTGATCGCCTCGCACAACTACGAGAGCGCCTACGGGGTCCTCCCGCCGGGGCACCTGCAGAGCCCGAACGGCAAGCCCGGCCCGTGGGTGCCGTGGAACGGGCCGGGGACCGGGACGCTGGCCTTCCTGCTGCCGTACATGGAGCAGCAGCCGCTGTACGACACGATCATGGCCTACCCGGGCCCGAACCAGACCGGCAAGCTCCTCTTCGACCCGCTCGGGTCGGGCACCCTGGCCTGGGCCTACGGGTACCCGCCGGTCGACCCGAACGGCAACCAGACGGCCATGATCCCCGGGGCCCAGACCCGGATCAAGTCGTACGAGTGCCCGTCCGACAACGCCCAGGCGATCACCACCAACGGGATGTTCAACGAGCTGTACCCCGGGCACGACTGCTCCCAGCCGAACCAGCCGAGCATGTGCGGCGAGTACATGAGCCCCCCGACCCCCGGGTACCTGTACCCGGCGGCCGGCAACTACGTCGGCTGCGCCGGCGGGCTGGGCACCTACACCGGGCTGGCCAACGACTCGTTCCTCCTGTTCCCGGGCGTCTACAACGTCAACTCGAAGACCAAGATGACGGACATCACCGACGGGACGTCGCAGGTGCTCGCGTTCGGGGAGACGCTCGGCGGGAACGGCAAGAGCCGGGACTTCAACCTGGCCTGGTTCGGGGCCGGGACGATGCCGGTCGCCTGGGGGCTGCGGGACCCGAACACCAGCGGGTGGTACACGTTCTCCAGCCGGCACACCGGGATCATCAACTTCGCCATGGGCGACGGGGCCGTCAAGAGCGTCCGGCTGACCATCAGCACCCGGGTGCTGCGGCTGGCGGCCGGGATGGCCGACGGCCGGGCGTTCGACGCCAACGACCTGTACTAACCCGGGCCGGACGGCCCCCGGAGTTCCCGACCCGGCCGCGGAAACCCCGCGGCCGGGTTCGTTTTTCGCCGGCCGGTCCCACAACAGCCGGCTCGACCCCTGCGGGCGAGCCGGCCACCCCCGGTGTCAGCCAGGCAGCCCAGCCGGGGGGAGATGGATGCGGTCGCCGAAGGCGGCCGTCAGCGAGGCCGCCGTGTCCGGGCCGACCGGATGCGACCCGAGGGTGGTGTAGCTCATGCCGACCGACACCCGGAGCCGGGGGTAAGCCGCCAGGCGGCACAGGTCGGCCGCCAGCAGGTCGAGGTTGTGCGAGGCGACCAGGATGTGGCGGAGCCGGCCGGCGCACCCGCGGTCGATCAGCGCGTCGAATTGGAGCAGGCTCCCGACGTCCAGATCCGTCAACGGGGCCGCGTCGAAGACCTCGTCCAGGTCGGCCAGGAAGGCGTCCTCCTCGTCGACCATGACGGTGCACTGGAACCCGCGGCTGTACACGTCGGCCCAGCGGTAGCCGGCCCCGTGCGGCAGCTCGGCCGCCCACCGGCGGGAGAAGAGTCGCAGCAGCCGGTCGGCCTGCTCCTCCAGGCGTCGTCTCCCCCGGTCCCGGTGGGAGAGGGCGGCCTGGCACTGGAGGCGGATGAACGCGGCCCGCTCCGGCTCGCCGTTCTCCTCCAGCCAGTCGGCCAGCACCAGCCGGGGGGTGTCGTCGTCCGGGTGCTCGCACACCGCCCGGAGCAGCGGCTCGCCGTCGCCCATCGGTCTGCCCTCGTCGGACACCCGGCCCCAGTCCTCACGCCGGTAGGATACCGTGTAAGGGGCCGGCCGCGAGGTCGGTAAACCCTCAGAGTCCCGCCGGTTGCCCGGTCCGGGCGCGCCCGTAGACTGCCGGAACCCGCCCCGCCGCCCGCCCGCGACCCCGATCACCCCGCCCCGAGACCGCCGATGCCCGCCCGCCGGACCGTCGCCCTCGCCGCGGTGCTCCTGACCGCCGGCTCCGTCCCCGCCGCCGACTGGCCCCAGTGGCGGGGCCCGAACCGGGACGGGGTGTCCCCCGAGACCGGGCTCCTGAAAAGCTGGCCGAAGGGCGGCCCGCCGCTCGCCTGGGCCGCCGACATCGGCGGGGTCGGGTACTCGTCCCCGGTGGTCGCCGGCGACCGGCTCTACGCCACCGCCGCCGAGGACCCGGACAAGGGCGACAAGGAGTACGCCGTCTGCCTGTCGGCGAAGGACGGCCGGCAGCTCTGGCGGGTCCCCCTCCCGGTCGGCGGCGGCAACTACAGCGGCGGGTGGGGGAGCGGCCCCCGGAGCACCCCGACCGTCGACGGCGACCGGCTGTACGTCCTCGGGGCCCGCGGCGACCTATCCTGCCTGAGCACGGCCGACGGCAAGACGATTTGGTCCGGCAACCTGGTCAAGAACTACGGCGGCAACATCCCCGGCTGGGGGTACAGCGAGTCGGTCCTGATCGACGGCGACAAGCTGGTCTGCACCCCGGGCGGGAAGGACGGGACCGTCCTGGCCCTGAACAAGAAGACGGGCGAGAAGGTCTGGCAGTCGGCCGGGCTGACCGACGGGGCGGCCTACGCCTCGCTCATCCCGACCGAGGTGGGCGGGGTCCGCCAGTACGTCACCCAGACGGACAAGGCGGCGGTCGGCGTCCGGGCGCGCGACGGCAAGCCGCTCTGGCGGGTGGCGGAACTCAAGCGGGCGGTGGCCGTCATCCCCACCCCGGTCGTCGACGCCGGGACCGCCTTCTTCACCTCCGGGTACGGGGCCGGGTGCGAACTCGTCAAGCTGACCCCGGACGGGGACGGGACCAAGGCCGAGGTCGTGTACACCCGGAACAAGCTGCTGTCCAACCACCACGGCGGGGTGGTGCGGGTCGGCGACCACCTGTACGGCCACTCGGACAGCGGCGGCCGGTGGGTCTGCTTCGAGTACAAGAAGGGCGGGGAGGAGCCGGCCTGGGAGTCGAAGAAGCTGGGCAAGGGCTCGGTGGTCGCGGCCGACGGCCGGCTCTACTGCTACGCCGAGGGGGACGGGACGGTCGCCCTGGTCGAGGCATCCCCGGCCGAGGAGTGGAAGGAGACGGGCCGGTTCGAGATCCCGCAGAAGACCAAGTTCCCCCGCAAGAGCGGGGCCATCTGGACCCACCCGGTCGTCGCCGGCGGGAAGCTCTACCTCCGCGACCACGAGCACCTGTTCTGCTACGACATCGCCGCGAAGTAGCGTCCGGGCGAACCGCGAGCGTGAGCGAGCGGGTGCAGAAAAACCACCCGCTCGCTCACGCTCGCGGTTCGCCGACGCCGAGGCCACCGCCGGGACCCCGAGTCGTGTCCGCCACCGCCGACCTCACCGCGTTCCAGTTCGACCGGCTCCGCCGGCTGCTGGCCGAGGCGTTGCCGGGGAACCGGTTCCTGGCCCGGAAGCTGGCCGGCGTCCGGACGGACGACCTGCGGGGCCCCGCCGACCTGGCCCGGCTGCCGTTCACGACGAAGGCCGAGCTGGCCGCCGACCAGCACGCCCACCCGCCCTACGGCACGGCCCTGTCGTACCCGGTGGACCGGTACACCCGGCTGCACCAGACCTCGGGCACCAGCACCGGCCGGCCGCTCCGCTGGCTGGACACGCCCGAGTCATGGGAATCGGTTCTGGACTGCTGGGCGGTGTCGTTCCCGTTCATGGGCCTGACGCCGCGGGACCGGGTGTTCTTCCCGTTCTCGTTCGGGCCGTTCATCGGGTTCTGGAGCGGGTTCGAGGCGGCCGCCCGGTTCGGGGCCCTGGTCCTGCCCGGCGGCGGGATGACCAGCACCGCCCGGCTGCGGTTCCTGGTCGAGCACGAGGCCACGGTCGTCTTCGCCACCCCGACGTATGCCCTGCATCTGGCCGAGGTCGCCGTCAAGGAGGGCATCGATCTTGCAGCCTGTCCGGTTCGTATGCTCGTCGTGGCCGGCGAGCCGGGCGGGACGATCCCCGCGACCCGGAGGCGGATCGAGCAGGTGTGGGGCGCCCGGGTGTTCGACCACTACGGACTGACCGAGGTGGGGCCGGTCGCCGTCGAGGCCGAGAACACCCCGGGCGAGATGGTCCTGTTGGAGTCCGAGTACCTCTGCGAGGTGTTGGCCCCGGGCGGGCCGGACCCGGTCCCGGCGGGCGAGTTCGGCGAGCTGGTGGTGACGAGCCTGGCCCGGGCCGCCTGCCCGCTCGTCCGCTACCGGACCGGCGACCTCGTCCGGCTGGCGAGTGAGCCCTCACAGGCCGGGAGGCCTGTGCCACCGGGCTGGCGGCGGCTGGCCGGGGGGGTGCTCGGCCGGGCCGATGACATGATCCACGTCCGGGGCAATAATCTATACCCGGGGGCCATCGAGGCGATCGTCCGCCGGTTCCCCGAGGTGGCCGAGTACCGGGTCCACGTCGACCGGTCGGGGCCGCTGGCGGACCTCCGGCTGGAGGTCGAGCCGGCCCCGGGGTGCGACGGCCCGGGGCTGGCCGACCGGGTGTCGCGGGCGGTCCGGGACGAGCTGCTGTTCCGGGTCGAGGTGGTCGCGGCCGGGCCGGGGACGCTGCCCCGGTTCGAGATGAAAGCCGCCCGCGTCCTCCGGACGGGGACGGAAGGAAGAAGGAACAAGGAACAAGGAACCGCGTAGCACACGGGAACCCCCCGCACGGGAGACGGAGATGTCGGTCAGGCACCGAATCGGCTTGTTCGTGTTCCTTCTTCCTTGTTCCTTCTTCCTTCCGGCGGCCCCGGCCGGGGCCGCCGGAAGGAACTGGGTCCACTGGCGGGGGCCGGAGCAGGACGGCGTCTCCCACGAGAAGGGCCTGCCGGGCGACTTCGACCCGAAGGCCGGGCCGAAGGGGAACGTGGTCTGGCAGCAGCCGTTCGGCGGGCGGTCGGCCCCGCTGGTCCTCGACGGCAAGGTCTACGTCATCCAGGGGACCGGCAACGGCGTGCTGGAGGGCGAGCAGGTCGCCTGCTTCGACGAGAAGACCGGCAAGCCGCTCTGGCAGCACCGGGTGAACGTCTTCCACACCGACATCGTCTCCAGCCGGCTCGGGTGGACCACCCTGACCGCCGACCCGGAGACGCAGACGGTCTACGCCCACACCACCGCCGGGCTGCTGGTGGCCCTGAGCCCCGATGGCAAGCCGCTCTGGCAGCGGAGCCTGACCGAGGAGTTCGGCCGGATCAGCGGGTACGGCGGGCGGATCGCCACCCCGATCTTCGACAGCGGCCTCGTGATCGTCGGGCTGGTCAACTCGTCGTGGGGCGACCAGGCCCGGGGGAGCAACCGGTTCGTCGCCCTCGACGGCAAGACCGGCGAGGTGGTGTGGTGGGGCGACACCGGCAACCCGATCCGCGGCACCTACTACTCGTCCCCGGTGGTCGCCGTCATCGGCGGCCAGCGGCTCCTGATCTCCGGCGGGGCCGACGGCTACCTGCATGCGTTCAAGGTCCGGACCGGGGAGAAGGTCTGGAGCTACCGGTTCAGCAAGGGGGTGGTGAACGCCGCCCCGATCGTCGACGGCAACCTCGTCTACTGCCACCACGGGGAGGAGAACCCGGAGGGCGGGCCGCTCGGCCGGGTGATCTGCGTCGACGCCTCCCAGATCGACCCCCAGACCCAGTCGCCGAAGCTGGTGTGGGAGTACCGCCGGGCGAACCGGTTCGGGCTGGCGTCCGGGGCCCTGCACGAGGGCAAGCTGTACGTCCCGGACGACGCCGGCGAACTGTTCTGCTTCGACGCCAAAAAGGGCTCGGTCCTGTGGCGGTATCGCTACGGGAGCGAGGTCCGCGGCGCCCCGCTGATCGCCGACGGAAAACTGTACGTCTTCGATGTCAAGGGGAAGCTGGTCATCCTCACCCTGGACGGGAACAAGAAGCCGGACGAGGAGCTGACGTTCGAGTACAAGTTCCGCGACCCCCGGGGCGGGCTGAACGAGACCAACGGGACGGTGATCGCGGTCAACAACCGGCTGTACTTCACCACCAGCACCGACCTGTACTGCCTCGGGTTGCCGGACGCGAAGGACGACTGCGGGCCGTACAAGCCGCTACCCGATGAGGCCACCTTCGACCCGGCCGCCAAGCCGTCGGCGGTTCGCATCTTCCCGGCCGACATCACCGCAAAGGCCGGGGACAAGCTCGCCTTCCGGGCCGTCCCGGTGGACGCCAACGGGCGGGAGCTGAAGGCCGACGGGAAGGCCGAGTGGTCGCTCCCGGCCCCGCCCGCCCCGAAGGCCGCCGACCCGAAGAAGGTGGACGACAAGTCGCTCGACCCGAAGGTCGACCCGAAGGCCCCGCCGGCGCCGAAGGGCCCGCCGCCCTTGAACGCGAAGGTGGACGAGGCCGGGTCGGCGACGCTCGGCCCGGTCCCGAGCCAGCAGGGGCTGGTCGAGGCCAAGCTCGGCGGGCTGGCCGGCCGGGCCCGGGTGCGGGTGGCCGGTCAGGCCCCGTACACCCAGGACTTCGAGAAGGTCCCGCCCGGGGCCGTCCCCGGCGGGTGGGTGAACGCCCAGGCCAAGTTCCTGGCCCGCAAGCTGCCGGACGGGAACACCGTGCTGACCAAGGTGAACACCGACAGCCGCCCGCCGTTCGCCCGGGCCAACGGGTACATCACCCCGCCGACGGCGTCGAACTACACCATCCAGGCCGACGTCATGGGCACCTCGGTCCGCGACCGGATGCCGGACATCGGGCTGGTGAACAGCCGGTACACCCTCATCCTCGACGGCAAGACGAACCCGGACACCGGCAAGCGGGAGCTGCGGATCGTCTCCTGGGAGGCCCGGCCGCCCGGCGGGCGGGTGAACGAGGCGGTCGACTTCGCCTGGGAGCCGGGGGTGTGGTACACGGCGAAGTTCTCCGTCGAGCCGGGCGAGAAGACGGCGACCGTCCGCGGCAAGGTGTGGAAGAAGGGCGAGCCGGAGCCGGAGAAGTGGACCGTCGAGTTCACCGACCCGGGGCCGAACCGGGAGGGGGCGGCGGCCCTGTACGGGTACGTCTCCGACCCGCAAATCTCGGCCGACCAGCCCGGGTCCGACATCCTCTACGACAACGTCGTCATCACCCCGAACGGGACGAAGTAACACCGGCCGTGCGGCGGAAGAGCGAGCCGCACGATGAACGCAGATAAGACGAAGAACGAATACTCTGTCCGAATCGTGTCGATTTTTCGGCGTCCATCGTGCGGCCCTGTCTCCCACGGCCGCCCAGACCTAACCGGAACCCCCGCGATGAAGCTGCCGCTTTCCCCCCGCCGGGTGCTGCTCGGCGGGTTCGCCGCCGTGGCCGCCGGGCTGTTCGCCGTGGCCGCCGAGCCGGCCGCCCCCAGGCAGGGCCCGGCGGCCGCCCCGAAGGCCGCCAACCCCGGCCCGAACGACCACACCATGTTCGGCGGCACCCCCGACCGGAACATGGTCAACCCGGCCGGCAAGCTGGCCGCCGTCCCGGACAAGGGGCCGGACTGGCAGGCCGAGGACCAGGTGAAGGGGTGGTCGGCCGAGTGGGTCGACTGGAAGGCCGACCTGGGGTCGAAGGCCTACGGCGGGCCGATCGTGGCCGGCGGCCGGGTGTTCGTCGGGACGAACAACGGCCGGCCCCGGAACAAGCGGGACACCGACAAGAACGGCGACCCGATCGACCGCGGCATCCTCATGTGCTTCAACGAGGCGGACGGGAAGTTCCTCTGGCAGGCCGTCTTCCCGAAGCTCGAGTCCGGGCAGGTGAACGACTGGCCGGACGAGGGCATCTGCTCGACCCCGCTCGTCGAAGGCGACCGCATCTACTTCACCACCAACCGCTGCACGGTGGTGTGCGCCGACGTGAAGGGGTTCGCCGACGGCAACCAGGGGGTCCAGACCGAGAAGTTCAACACCCCCACGGACTGCGACGTCCTGTGGGAGTACGACATGATCGGGGCCCTGAAGGTGTTCCCGCACAACATGACCTCGTCCTGCCCGCTGGTCGTCGGGGACGCCGTGTACGTGGTCACCGCCAACGGGGTCGACGAGGGGCACATCAACATCCCCGAGCCGAACGCCCCGAGCTTCCTGGCCCTGGACAAGAACACCGGCAAGCTCCTGTGGAGCAAGGCGTACCCGGGGCGGAACATCATGCACGGCCAGTGGTCGAACCCGACCTACGCCGAGCTGGGCGGGGTCAAGCAGGTCATCTTCCCGGGCGGCGACGGCTGGCTGTACGGGCTGGTGCCCGAGACCGGCGAGGTGATCTGGAAGTTCGACTGCAACCCGAAGGACGGGGTGTACGTCCTGGGCGGGCGGGGCACCCGGAACGACTTCATCGCCACCCCGGTGGTGTACCAGGACAAGGTGTACATCGCCGTCGGCCAGGACCCGGAGCACACCGACGGGATCGGCCGGCTCTGGTGCATCGCCCCGGCCGGCAAGACGGGCGACATCTCGGACGAGCTGTTGGCCGGGACCAAGAAGAACGAGGAGGGCGAGACGGTCGGGGTCGGCAAGCCGAACCCGAACACGGCCAAGGTGTGGCTGTACGGCGGGGAGGAGAAGCGGCCGTTCGCCCAGCGGGACTTCCGGTTCGGCCGGACCATGTGTACCGCCTGCATCGTGGACGACATCCTGTACCTGGGCGAGCTGCCCGGGTACGTCCACGTGTTCAACGCCAAGACCGGCGAGCACTACTGGCAGTACGACACCAAGTCGGCCATGTGGGGGTCGTGCTACTACGCCGACGGGAAGGTTCTGGTCGGCAACGACGTGGGCGAGCTGTACGTGTGGAAGCACACGAAGTCGCCCGAGGTGATCGACGAGGTCGACCCGAACGCCAAGACCCCGGCGGACGCCCGGAAGTACCGGCAGGCCAAGCGGGCGGAGGTCGAGAAGAAGTACCTGCTCGGGAAGGTCGAGTTCGACGCCCCGATCCGGAGCACCCCGGTGCTGGCCAACGGCCGGCTGTACGTGATGACCGAGAAGTCGCTGTTCGCCCTGAAGGCGGCGAAGTAGGGGGGTTTGGCGAGCCGGGAGCGTGAGCGTCCGGAGCCGGCAATCTCCGGTCGCTCACGCTCCCGGCTCGCCACCGCGCCTATCAATACCGCGTCCGACCCCGCCCACCGACCGAGGATCTGTTGTGAAGGACACCCCCGGTAAGCCGGCGCCCGTGACCGGGGCGACGCTCGACGAACGCATCAAGAACGCCCGGGCCGGGCTCGACGCCCAGGTCCGGGAGATCGTCCGCTGGCACTTCAGCCCGGAGACCGGCACTCCGTTCTGGTTGGAGAAGGCGAAGGAGTTCTCGTTCGACCCGCTGAAAGATGTCAACGGGTGGGACGACGTAAAGAAGTTCCCGGTGTTCGAGGACGAGTGGCTCCGGGGCGGGCCGGTCCGGAAGTGGGTGCCGAAGGCCTACGCCGACCGCGGGGTGTACGTCTTCGAGACCGGCGGGACGACCGGCCTGCCGAAGTCGCGGATCGTCATCGACGACTTCAAGATCGACTACGAGATGATGTCGGACACGCTGCCGGACCAGTACTTCCCGAAGGGGTCGAACTGGCTGATGCTCGGGCCGTCCGGCCCCCGCCGGCTGCGGCTGGCGATCGAGCACCTGGCCCAGTACCGGGGCGGCATCTGCTTCGCCATCGACCTCGACCCGCGGTACGTGGTGCGGTGCATCAAGGAGCGGAAGATCGCCGAGGCCAACGCCTACAAGGAGCACTGCATCGCCCAGGCGGTCACGGTGCTCGCGGGCGGGCACGACATCAAGTGCATGTTCACCACGCCGAAGCTCCTGGCCGCGCTGGACGAGGCCCTGCGGGCGGGGAAGCTGGAGGACAAATACCGGGAGCTGGGGAAGAAGGTCCCGCCGGGTGGGCTGCGGTCGATCAAGGCGGCCGGGATCACGGGCATCTTCTCGGGCGGGACCGAGTTCACGCCGCAGTTCACGCGGGAGGCCTACGAGGAGATGCTGGACGACGGCGAGGTCTACATGACCCCGACCTACGGCAACACGCTCATGGGGTTGGCCTGCTCGAAGCCGATCGGCCCGGCGGACGGGTTCAAGATCAGCTACTACGCCCCCCAGCCGCGGGCGGTGATCGAGGTGGTGAACCCGAAGGACTACAACGAGGTGGTCCCGTACGGCGGGACCGGCCGGGTGCTGCTCACCACCCTGACGAAGGAGTTCTTCGTCCCGCGGTTCCCGGAGCGGGACGAGGGCGAGCGGGAGCCGCCGTTCGAGAAGTACCCGTGGGACGGGGTGTCGGGGGTGCGGCCGTTCGCCGAGCTGGCCGGCGGCACGGTGGTCGGGGTGTACTGACCGGAGGGCGTGCCGGTGCCGTCGCCGTTCCCCGGGATGGACCCGTACCTGGAGACCGCCGCGGGGTGGGGGGGCGTCCATTCCGCCCTGATCTACGCCATCCAGGCCGAACTGAACCGGCACCTGCCGGAAGGGCTGAGGGCCAAGATCGACGAGTACGTGTACGTCCAGGATCAACCCGACACGGGCCGGCGGGTCAAGGTCAAGCCCGACGCTTTCATACCGGAGGCCCACACCTCCGGTAACGGGGTCGCCGTGGCAGCCCGGCCGACCACGGAACCGACCACCCGGGGCCGCCTCCCGGAGGGGCGGAAGCGGCGGACCCGGCGGGTGGTCGTCACCGGCCCCGGTCAGCGGGTACTCACGGCGGTCGAGGTGATGAGCTTCTCGAACAAGCTGCCCGGCGACGACCGGGACGCCTACCTCCGGAAGCGGCGGGAGTACCTGGCGTCGGTCGACTTGGTCGAGATCGACCTGCTTCGGGTCGGCGAGCGGATGCCGGCTGGGGAGCCGCTGCCCCCCCCCAGTGACTACCTGGTGCTGTCCTGTCGGGCCGACCGGTTCCCGGATGTCGAGACCTGGACCCGGACCGTCCGCGAGCCCCTGCCGGTGCTGCCCGTCCCGATCGGCCCCGGCCGCAAGCCCTGTCCGCTCGACCTGCGGGTCTGCCTCGACCGGCTGTACGACGAGACCCGGGCCGCGGTGGACATTGACTACGCGGAGCCGCCCGAGTTCCCGCTCCGGGCGGCCGACGCCGAGTGGGCGGCCGACCTGCTCAAAAAGCACGCCAAGAAGCGGAAGAAGTAAGGACCCACCATGATCCACATCCCGGCCCTGCGGTTCGGCAAGGTCTACACCAGCCTCGAAAAGGCCACCCTGGTCCACCACGTCACCGGGGAGCCGGTGGCCGAGGTGTCGCAGGTCACGGGCAGCATGATCGCCCGCGACCTCGGCCAGATGGCCCAGGCCCACAAGCTGCTCGCGGCCATCCCGGTCCGCGACATCCTGGCGATGTACAAGAAGGCGGCCGACTACTTCCTGAACGCCGCCCTGCCGTGCGGCGACGCCGAGCTGACGTTCGCCGACTACGTCAAGAACCTGTCGGCCACCACCGGCAGCCCGCGGGTGTTCTGCGACCGGAACGCCCGGAAGGTGCACTACGTTCTGGCCAACATCGAGGAGGTGATCGGCGGGCTGACCCGCGGGCTGCCGCTCGACGCCCTGGACAACGGGTACACCACCGCCGGCGGCCGGATGCAGGCGTTCTACCCGACCACCGACGTGTTCGGGGCCGTCCTGCCGTCGAACTCGCCCGGCGTGCACTCGCTCTGGGTGCCGACCATCGCCTTCAAGATTCCCTTGCTCCTCAAGCCCGGCCGGGAGGAGCCGTGGACCCCGTTCCGGGTTCTCCAGGCCTTCCTCAAGGCCGGGGTCCCGCCGCAGGTGCTGGGGTTCCTGCCGACCGACCACGCCGGGGCGGCCGACATCCTGCGGCTGTGCGGCCGGAGCATGGCGTTCGGCGACGACAAGACGATGGCCCCGTACAAGAACGACCACCGGGTCGAGATCCACGGCACCGGTTACAGCAAGTTCATCCTGGGCGAGGACCAGGCGGACCATTGGGAGAAACACCTGGACGTGCTGGTGGAGGGGGTCGCGGCGAACGGCGGCCGGGCCTGCGTCAACGCCTCGGCCGTGTGGACGCCCCGCAACGGCGCGGCGATTGCCGAGGGGCTGGCGAAGAAGCTCGCGGGGGTGAAGGCCCGGCCGTCGGACGACCCGGCCTGCGAGATCAGCGCGTTCGCCAACCCGGCCGTGGCCGAAGGCATCAACGCCCTGATCGACGAGGGGTTGAAGACCCCCGGGGCGGTCGACGTGACGGAGAAGATTCGGGGTACACCGCGGCTGGTCAAGGACGGGCGGTGCGCCTGGTTGCTGCCGACGATCATCCGGGTGGACTCGCCGGACCACCCGCTGGCGAACAAGGAGTTCCTGTTCCCCTATGCGGCCGTCGTAGAATGGCCCCAGGACGACGTGCTGAAGCGGATCGGGTACACCCTGGCCGCGACCGTCCTGTCCGACGACCCCGGGTTCATCGCCGACGCCCTGGCCTGTGCCAACATCGAGCGGCTGAACATCGGCCCGCTGCCCACCAACCGGTTGACCTGGGACCAGCCGCATGAGGGGAACCTGTTCACCCACCTCTACAAGCAGCGGGCCCTCCAGCACGCCCGGCCGGCCGGTGCCGGGGTTTGAGCACGAGCCGCTGGGCCGGGTGGTCTACGGCCCGGGGACGCTCGCCCGGCTCGGCGAGGTCGCCCGCGCGGTCGGCGGTTCCCGGGTGCTGCTCGTCACCGACCCCGGGCTGGAGCAGGCCGGCCACCCCCAGCGGGCCGAGGCCGCGGTCCGCGCCGCCGGGCTCGACGTGTTCGTGTTCGACGGGGTGAAGGAGAACCCGACCGAGCGGGAGGTCGCGGCCGGGGTGGTGTTCGCCCGGACGCACTCGGTCGACTGCATCGTCGCGGTCGGCGGCGGCAGCTCGATGGACTGCGCCAAGGGGATCAACTTCCTCTTCACCAACGGCGGCCGGATGGCCGACTACCGGGGGCACGGAAAGGCGACCAAGCCGATGCTCCCGTCGGTCGGGGTGCCGACGACGGCCGGGACCGGGAGCGAGGCCCAGAGTTACGCCCTCATCACCGACGAGTCGACGCACCTGAAGATGGCCTGCGGGGACAAGAAGTCGGCCTTCCGGGTGTCGATCCTCGACCCCGAGGTGACGCTGTCGCAGCCCCGGGGCGTCACCGCCGTGACCGGCATCGACGCCGTCGCCCACGCGGTCGAGGCGTTCGTCTGCACCAAGCGGAACCCGCTGTCGGAGGTCTACGCCCGGGCGGCGTTCCGGCACCTGGAGCCGAACTTCGCCCGGGTGCTGGAACACCCGACCGACCTCGCCGCCCGGGGGGCGATGCTGCTCGGGGCCCACTTCGCCGGGATGGCCATCGAGGCGGCGATGCTCGGGGTCTGCCACTCGTGCGCCAACCCCCTGACCGCCCACTACGGCGTCACCCACGGCGTCGCCGTCGGAGTGATGCTGCCGCACGTCGTCCGGTTCAACGGGGCCGACCCGGCGGCCGACGCACTGTACCGCGACCTGATCGGCGACCACGCCGGGGCGAACGGCCGGCCGGCGTGCGAGGTCCTGGCCGACCGAATCGCCGAGCTGCTGGCCGCGGCGGGGCTGCCACGTGGCCTGAAAGAGTGCGGGGTGGCCGACAGTATCCTCCCACTGTTGGCCGAGGAAGCCAACCAACAGTGGACGGCCCGGTTCAACCCGCGGCCGGTCTCCGAGGCCGACATCCTGGCGCTGTACCGCTCTGCCTGGTGAGGGCCACGTCATGACCCGCCCCGCCGCCGTGCTGCTGGTCCTCGTTGGCCTGACGGCCCCCGCCCGCCAGGCCGCCGCCGACTGGCCGCTCTTCCGCGGCGACCCGCTGATGTCCGGGGTCGGGCAGGCGAAGCTGCCGGACCAACTCGCCGAGCGGTGGGCGTTCAAGACCGGCGACGCCGTCGAGGGCGCCCCGGCCGTGGCCGGTGGGGTGGTGTACGTCGGGTCGGCCGACAAGCACCTGTACGCCCTCGACTTGGCGTCCGGCCAACAGAAGTGGAGGGCCAAGCTCGGGCCGATGAAGGGCTCGCCGGCGGTCCGCGGCGACCGGGTCTACGTCGGCGACCTGGACGGCAAGTTCTACTGCCTGACGACGGCCGACGGGAAGGTCGCCTGGACCTTCGAGTGCGGCGGCGAGATCACCTCCGGGGCCAACTTCCACGGCCCCAACGTCCTGATCGGGTCGCACGACTCGACCCTGTACTGCCTCGGGCCGGACGGGAAGAAGGTGTGGGAGGTCAAGACCGACGGGCCGGTCAACGGGTCGCCGGCGGTGGCCGGCGACACCACCTTCGTGGCCGGGTGTGACAACGTCCTGCACATCCTCGATGCCAAGACGGGCCGGGAGTTGGGGGCCGTGGACCTCGGCGGGCAGGCGGCGGCGACGGCCGCCGTCCGGGGCGACGTGGCCTACGTCGGGACGATGGCCAGCCAGGTCGTGGCCGTGGACTGGAAGAAGAAGGCCAAGGCGTGGGCGTTCGACTCGCCCCGGGGTGCCCCGTTCTACGCCTCGGCGGCCGCGGCCGACGGGGTGGTGGTGGCCGGCGGCCGGGACCAGAAGGTGTACGGGCTCGACCCGGCGAACGGGAAGGCGAAGTGGAACTTCGCCGCCGACGGCAACATCGACGGCTCCCCGGCGGTCGTGGGCGACCGCGTCTACGTCGGCTCCCTCGGCCGGGAGGGGAGCTTCTACGTGCTCGACCTGAAGACGGGCAAGAAGCTCCAGGAGCTGAACCTGGACTCGCCGGTGTGCGGGTCGGTGGCGGTCGGCCCGGACTGCGTCCTGGTCGGGACGGACAAGGGGACGGTCTACTGCCTCGGGGCCAAGTGACCGGGACCGGCCGGGGTGTAAGCCGGGAGTCGGATGCCGGTATCCTCGGATCGCCCGCCGCCGACCGCCGCGAGTCCACCCCGATGGCCACCGCCGCCCCCGCCGACCAGGAGAAGACCGGGCTCGGCAACTACTTCATCGTCAGTTGAATGACAGGACTGATCGCCGTATTTCCTTTGTTTTCAGGCATTTTCAGCTTGGAACTTGTGGCACGGGTGGCATGAAAAGAGCCGAATTGCGTGCCGTTCCGTGCCAGTAGCGTGCCACATTTTCGGCAGGGTATCGAGCCGGTTCGCCACCACCGAGGGCGATGAACTCGCCCTGAACGAGATAACCGAAGATGAACCCTGTGGTGCCGGTCGAGTCCATTCTGCTCCGTCATTCGGGCTGCAAGCGACTTGTGCTTCTGCACTGACAGTTCGGCGGTGATCTCCTCCGGGTGATCTCCTCCGACTGCGAAGTCCCGGATGTTGGTGGGAGCCGAGTGGGAGTCCATTTATTAGCGGTGTCTTGCCCCTATCAACTTCACCTCATCACGCCGCTCGCCCACTACAGGTTCCACCGCTTGATGATGACCCGCTCGGCTTTGCCCGGCACCACCCCGTCCTTGCCGGCGATGGGGCGACCACAGGTGACGGACAAGCGGAGCGGCCCGTCCAGGCAGGTGTACGTCCACTCCTGGTCGGCCTGCTTCACGAAGTCCGGGTCGAACCCCGCTTCCGGCGGGCCGAGGAACCGCATGTAGTAGTCGTAGTCGAAGTTCGCCAGCACCTCGTAGTTGGGCTGGCCGTTCTTCGGAGACGGTGGGGCGATCCGGCCCTGGACGACGTTGAGGAACGGCTTCGGGCCGTACTTGAGCCGGTACTCCAGAACCTCCACGAAGTCCAACTTGGTCAGGGCCGATGGGGTAGGGCCGTCGGCCTTCCCGACCTTCGCGTCGAACCACTGCTCGGCCTTCATCACGACCCCGATCTCCTTCCGCGTCTCGTACTCCGACTCCCGCATCACGGTGCCGTTGCGGTAGTAGGTGAGGTACAGGCCGTCGAGCCGGCGGTTCCTGAACACCCGCTCGAACTTCTTCCCGCCGTCCTCGTACCAGCCGACCGAGTACCCGTCCCGGAACCCGTCCCGGTTGGTGCCCTCGATCTCCTTCTGCCCGTTCCTGTACCAGCCGGTGATCGGGCCGTGCAGCTTGCCGTTGAGCCAGTATTCCTCCTTCGACTTCTCGCCGGTCGGATACCAGACGGTCGCCAGCCCGTGCTGGACGAACTTGCCGTTGCGGAGGAACCCCTGGGCGATGAACTTGTACCCGTCCTGCGTCCACTCCTTGCTGCTCATCTGCTCGCCGCCGGGTCCGACCTTGAAGTCGGGGAGCGGGTCGGCCTTCGCCGCGTCCGCGAAGCGGGGGTCGGGGCGGTCGGCCCT
>JAIEQO010000743.1 GCA_019747655.1 Gemmataceae bacterium
TGGCCCGGTGGGGAGGCTCGGACATGGGCGTGTGGGTGCGGTGGGCGGGGGCGGTGGCGGCCGCCGGGCTGACGGTCGGGCTGGTGACGGCGTGGGGCGGCCGGCCACCGGACGACCCGCCGAAGCCGCCGGCGGCGAAGGAACCGCCGAAGGAGGTGGCGAAGGGTGTCGAGCCGGCCGCGAAGGCCCCGGCCCCCGGCCGCCCGCGGATGACCGAGCGGGTCGAAATCCCCTGGGGTGACCAGATCGCCGGCTGGTCGGCGGACGGGAACTGGCTGGCCGTCGCCGGGGAGAACGGGGTCACCTTCTACGACGCCCACGAGCTGACCCCGCGGGGCGGGTTGGAGACCGGCAAGTCCCCGACGGTGCTCGGGTTCCTGGCGGACGAGCCGGTACTCGTGACCTATAAGGCCGGGGCCGGCCGGATCAACCGGGAGGAGGTGCTCCAGTTCTGGCCGCCGGCGAAGCGGCTCGACGGGACCATCCGCCCGGCCCCCTTCGGCCGGACCCGGCTGCACGATGTCGGCCGGCCGATCGCCCTGCTGGACGGCGGGAAGGCCGTTCTGACCGTGGATACGGTGTACCGGCGGGACCCGGCCGCCCCACCGGGGTCGCACCCGACGGTCGCCGGCCACGTGTGGCGGGTGGTCGACGCGGCGACCGGGGAGGTCGTCCGGGAGGCCGCCCGGTCCGAACCGCTCCGGCACTTCGTCCAGGCCCCCTCGCCCGACGGCAAGGCACTCGCCGTGCTGGCGATGGGGCCGGAGGCCGTCCGGCTGGAGAACTGGGACCTGACGACCGGGAAGCGGCGGTGGGCGAAGGACCTGATCTCGCTCGCCGGCGGCCGGGCCGACACCGTCTACCTCAGCCCACCGGTGTTCAGCCCGGACGGGGCGACCCTGGCGGTCGAAGTCCCCCGCCCGCTCAAGCCGGCCGCGGACGCCGGCCGGCCGGAGGGCGACGCCCGGCCCGAGCCGGTGTACGACGGGTCGGAACTCCGGCTGTTCGCCGCGGCCGACGGGACCGAGCGGGGCCGCCCGGCCGAACAGGCGGCCCACCGGAACACCCCCTTCCAGTTCTCCCACGACGGGCGTCTTCTGCGCGGCCGGCGGGCCGGCCTGAGGGACGAGTCGCTGTCGATCTGGGACGCCCGGGGCGGGCGGCTGGTGAAGGGGTGGGACACGTTCGCCACGGCGGCCTTCGCCCCGGACCGGCCGGTCCTGGCGATCCTCGAAGACACCTGGTACCAGGACGGCAACAACCGGGTGAAGCAAGCGGTCCTGGCCCTCTGGGATGTCAGCGACTTGGTGAAGTGACGGCCCCGGCCGCTCGCGCGTACCACCCCTCGTCCGCCGGCGGCAGTGGTGCCGGGGCTTCCGGCGGCCGGACGGCGGCGACCACCGCCGCCATCACCAACACCGCCGCCCCGCAGCACAGCCCCACCGCCGGCGGCGACACCACCTCCAGGGCCCGGCCGGTCACGAACTGCCCGGCCACGTCGGTCAGGTTCACCAGAGCCATGTAGGCGGTGAACTGCGACCCCTCCACCCCCCGCCGGCAGATGGCCATCAACAGCGGCATCGCGGTCACGCTGACCAGCGGGTCGAACACCGACCAGGCGACCAGCGCCCCGGTGCCGACACCCTCCCGGCCCCACTCGGCCGCGAGCAGGTTGAAGCCGGTCAGGAACACGCCGATGAGGACCATCACCGAGACGAGCATCCGCCGGTGCCCGACCCGGTCCACCAGCGCCCCGCCGGCCAGGACGACGGCCATCGGCACCACCGCCCCGAGCAGGCCGGTTAGGACCGACAGGTCGTCGTGCCCCCACCCGGCGGACCGCAGGAGGTGGTTCGAGTACGACCGGTAGGAGACGTTGGCGGCCAGGTACGCCACCGCCGCCCCGCCGAAGACGACCAGGCTCCGCGGGGCCACCAGCCCGCCGAACGACCGGGCGAAGATGGCCGGGACGCTCAGCTCCGGGGGCGGGGCGGCCTGACGGTCTTCGGCCGGCCGGGACCACGGGAACAGGGCGTCCCCCGGCCGCTCTTTCACAAACAGGGTGAGCAGGGTGAGGGCCAGCAGCACCCCGGCCAGGGTCAGCACCGCCGGCCGGAACCCGACGTATTCGAGCAACACCGCCCCACCGGCCGCCCCGACGGCCAGCCCGCCGAACAACCCGCCGGCCCGCATGAACCCGGTGACCCGCCCCCGCTCGTCGTCCGGCACGACCGAGATGGCCAGGGCGTCGACGGCCGTGTCCTGGACCGCCGCGCAGACCCCGTGGACGAAGAACAGCAGGCCGAGCAGCCCGACCTCGGCCCGCGGGTCGGAGACGAAGAGGAGTCCGAGGAAGGCGGCGAGGGCGAGGAGCTGGGCCCCGAGGACCCACGGCCGGCGGCGGCCCATCGCCGACCGCTGGAACCGGTCGATCACCGGCCCCCAGACGAACTGGAACGCCCACGGCAGCCCGGCCAGGGCGACGAAGTCGCCGGTGTCCGCGGTGGTGGCCCCGCCGGCGGTCAGGTAGTTGTACAGGGCCGTCCCGCTGAACCCGCCGGGCAGCCACACCATCACGTACAGGTAGAAGAAGACGGCGTACCGGAGCGGCCGGCTCCGGCTGAGCGCGAGTGACGGGAGCGACATCACGGGCGGCCCGGGCGGGGGAGGGCGGCCGGCGGGTTGTCACCCGCCGCGACACCATGTTAATCCCCGCCCCGCCTTGTTCGGCGAGTGATCGCCCTCGCCGGACCGAACTTCGCGTTCTCCCGACACGCCCGCGGTCAACCCCACGTCACCAGCCCGGGCTCGAACGGGTGCGGCAGGTGTTGGTGCTTCGGCAGCACCCGGACGCTGAACCCGAACTGGCCGCTGGCGTGGCACGGGACCTTGCCGGCGAACGTGACCGCGTGCCCGTGGCCGGTCCCGTTGGCCGACGGTTCCGGGTGCAGGGCCAGCGCCCGCGGCTCGGCGATCTCCCCCATCGCGTCCAGCACCCCGTGGCAGAGCTGGACCTCCACGTCGTCCGGAGAGAACCGCCCGAGGCTCACCCGCACCCGGACTGGGAACACCTCCCCGACCTTGTGGGTCGCCCCGGCCGGGGCCTCGACCGCCTCGACCGTCACCTCGCCCCACCCGGCCCCGACCCGCCGCCGCCACCCGGCCAGGTCCTTCGCCGCCGCCAGGTGGTCGGCCGTCAGCCGCGCGAACCGCCGGTGGCTCGGGGCGTAGCACCGCTCGGTGTACTCCTCGACCATCCGGTTGGTGTTGAACACCGGCACCAGGGTGGAGACGGACCGCTTCATCCGCCGGATCCACCCCCGCGGCAGGCCGTCCGCCCCACGGGTGTAGAACAGCGGCACGATCTCCTTCTCGACCAGCTCGTACAGGGCCCGGCTCTCGACCTCGTCCTGGTAGTTCAGGTCGGTGTACTCCTCCCCGGCCCCGATCGCCCAGCCGTTGTCCCCGTCGTACCCCTCGACCCACCAGCCGTCGAGGATCGACAGGTTCAGCCCGCCGTTGACCGGCACCTTCATGCCGCTCGTGCCCGACGCCTCCAGCGGCCGGCGGGGGTTGTTCAGCCACACGTCGACGCCCTGGACGAGGTAGCGGGCGACGTTCATGTCGTAGTCTTCGAGGAACACCACCCGCCGGCGGAACTCGGCCCGGCGGGCCATCTGCACCACCCGGGCGATCAGCTCCTTCCCGCCGTTGTCCTTCGGGTGGGCCTTGCCGCTGAAGATGAGCTGCACCGGGCGGCTGGTGTTGTTGACGATCGCGGCGACCCGCTCGAAGTTCCGGAATATCAGGTCGCCCCGCTTGTAGGTGGCGAACCGCCGGGCGAACCCGATGGTCAGGGCCTCCGGGTCGAGCACCTCGTCGGCCGCGTCGACCTCCGAGGGCGGCGATCCGCGGCGCTTCAGTTGCGCCTTCAGCCGCTTGCGGGCGAAGGCCACGAGGCGTTCCCGCCGCCGCTCGTGGGTCCGCCAGAGTTCTTCGTCCGGGATCGCCTCGACCCGCTTCCAGACGGCGAAGTCGGCCGGCTTCTCGTCCCACCGGACGTTCAGGTAGCGGTCGTACAGTTGCGCCATCTCGGGCGACAGCCAGCTCTGGGTGTGGACCCCGTTGGTGATCGAGGTGATCGGCACCTCCCCGGCCGGCAGCCCCGGCCAGATTTCGTGCCACATCCGGCGGGAGACGCTGCCGTGCAGGGCGCTGACGCCGTTGGACGTGTTGGCCAGCTTGAGGGCCAGCACCGTCATCCCGAACGGCTCGGCGTCGTTGCCCGGGTGCTGCCGGCCGAGGCCGAGCAGGGTGGCCCGGTCGACCCCCATCTTGCCGGCGTAGGAGCCCAGGTACTCCTCGATCATGCCGACCGGGAAGGCGTCGTTCCCGGCCGGGACGGGGGTGTGGGTGGTGAAACAGGTGCCGGCCTTGACCGCCTCGACGGCGGCGGCGAAGTCGAGCCGGTGCTCGGCCATCATCATCCGCACCCGCTCCAGGGCGGCGAACGCGGCGTGGCCCTCGTTCATGTGGACGACGGTGGGCCGGCGGCCGAGGGCTTCGAGGGCCCGGATGCCGCCGATGCCGAGGACGATCTCCTGCTGGATGCGGGTGTTCTGGTCGCCGCCGTAGAGCTGGGCGGTGATGGCCCGGTCCTCGGGGCGGTTTTCGGGGATGTTGGCGTCGAGCAGGTAGAGCGGCACCCGCCCGACCTGGATGTGCCAGACGCGGAGCTTCACTTCCCGGCCCGGCAGGTCGACCGAAACCTGTACGGGCGACCCGTCAGGGTTCTTCTCCAGAACCAGCGGCAGGTTGAAGAAGTCGTTCTCGGGGTAGCGCTCCTGCTGCCAGCCGTCCGGGTTGAGGTACTGGCGGAAGTACCCCTCGCGGTACATCAGGCTGACGCCGCAGAGCGGAATGCCGAGGTCGCTGGCGCTCTTGAGGTGGTCGCCGGCCAGGACGCCGAGGCCGCCGGAGTACACCGGGACGCTCTCGTGGATGCCGAACTCGGCCGAGAAGTAGGCGACCTTCAGGGCCGAGTCGGGGCCGTGGGTCTCCTGGAACCAGGTCGGGGCGTTCAGGTACTGGTCGAGGTCGGCGGCCACCCGGTCCATGTGGGCCAGGAACCCGTCGTCGCGTTCCAGCTCCTCGTACCGCCCCTGGTCGGTCGCCCCGAGCAGCCGGATGGGCGAGTGGTCGAGGGCCTCGAACAGGTCGGGGTTGACCCGCCGGAACAGCGCGACCGCGTCGGCGTGCCAGCACCACCAGAGGTTGTACGCGAGGGTGTGGAGGGCCTTCAGCCGGTCGGGCAGGCAGGGCAAAACGGTGTACGGGCGGATCGGACGACCGGGCATGCCGGAACCTCTTGTGGAGTTTCGAGTTTGGAGTTTCGAGTTTCGAGTCGGCCGACGGCGTCGCGGCCGGACACGGAACCGATCACTCGACCGGGAGCCGCGGAGAGGGGCAGCTGGGGCCGGTGTGAACCGGCAGTAGTGTAGTTCACGCCGGGCCGGAATCAATCGAAGCCGGCGGAAGGCTGGGGAGTTGGGGTTGACTCTGCCGGCTGGCAGCCCGCCTCGATGTACGCCTGCAAGATGAATTGGGCCGCGACGCGGTCTAGGCGAGCCTTCCGCTTGTCCCGCTTGAGGCCGGCGGCGAGCATCACATCGTCGGCCATCGACGACGTGTGCCGCTCGTCCCAGAACGCGACCGGCAAGCCGGTTACGCCGGCGAGCCAGCCCCCGAACGCCCGGGCCTCGCGGGACTTCTGGCTCTCGTCCCCGCTCATGTGGAGCGGCAGCCCGACCACCAGCCCGACCACCCGCTCGGCGGCCACGAGCCGTTGGAAGTAGGTCCGGTCGGACGCTTCCGATGCACGGGTCAGCGTTTCGAGCGGGGAGGCGATGATGCGGTCGGGATCAGACACCGCGAGGCCGACCCGGACGGTGCCGAAGTCGACGCCGAGCAGGCGGCCGGTCGTGGGCCACGAAGAACCCACCCCGCGTTCCATCCCCTCCCCCTTTCCTTCCCCCTCCCTGGGAGGGAGGGGGGAGCCAATCCTTCTCCCCCCTCCCTCCCAGGGAGGGGGGCCGGGGGGGTGGGTTGTGAACTCACAGGTACTTTCCCAATCCCTTCGCCTTGATCGCATCGACCAGCTTCTTGACATCGCCCTCGCGGTCGCGGGTGGTGACGAGGGTGGCGTCGCCGGCCTGGATGACGATGAGGTCCTTCACCCCGAGCGTGCCGATCAGGTGGCCCGGGTCGCCGGCGATCACGCAGCCGGCCGTGTCGATCCCGACGTGCAGCCCCTGGACGGTGTTCCGGTCGGCGTCCTGTGGGTTGCGGCGTTCGAGGGCCAGCCAACTCCCCACGTCGTCCCACTGGTACGGGGCGTGGACCACCAGCACCTTGCCGGCCCGCCCCGCCTCCTGCATGACCGCGTAGTCGATGCTGATCTTCTCGGCCGTCTCGTACTCGGCCCGGAACACCTCGGCGAACCGCGGCGAGCCCCACGCATCCGCGATCCGCATGACGGTGTCGTGGACGCCCGGCTTGTTCCGCTTAAGCTCGCCCAGCACCGCCGCCGGCTTCCAGACGAAGATGCCGGCGTTCCAGAAGTATTCACCCGACGCGACGTACCGCTCGGCCGTGGAGGCGTCGGGCTTCTCGACGAACTCGGTCACGCGGGACAGGTGGACGCCCTGCCGGGTGCCGACCCGCTCGCCGAAGCGGACGTAGCCGTACCCGGTGGACGGGTAGGTCGGCCGGATGCCGAAGGTGAACAGGCTGCTCGGGTGGTCGGCGGCGAACCCTTCGGCCGCGTGGACGGCCCGGCGGAACTCCTCGGCCGGCTCGATGACGTGGTCGGCCGGCATGACGATGATGGTGGCGTCCGGGTCGTCGCGGGCGATCAGCGCGGCCCCCAGCCCGACGCACGGGGCGGTGTCCCGCCGGGCCGGCTCGCCGACGACTTGGTCGGCCGGCAACTCGGGAAGCTGCTCGGCGGTCGCCTGGCGGTACGCCTCGCCGGTCAGCACCCACGTCCGCTCGGGCGGGATTTGGGGGGCGATCCGGTCGACCGTCTCCTGAAGCAGGGTGCGGTCGCCGGCGAACGAAAGGAATTGCTTCGGCCGGGCGTCCCGGCTGCGGGGCCAGAACCGCGTCCCGCCGCCGCCGGCCATAATCATCGCGTGGAGCATCGGGCTGACCTCAGAAAACAGCCGAGCCGCACGATGAACGCAGAAGAGAGACACGATCGAACCAAAACACTCCATTTGTATTGATCGTGTTTTACTTCTGCGTTCATCGTGCGGCCCCGTCTTATCCCCGCTCTAAAACCGGAAGCTGAGCCCGTCGTAGGCCAGGGCTACGTTCGCCGGCAGCGATCGGCTGACGGCCTCGTACTCGACGTTGTGCGAGGTGTGGGTGATGTACCCCTGCCGGGGCCGGACCCGGTCGAACACTTCGACCGCCTGCTCGATGCTGAAGTGCGACGGGTGCGGCTTGCCCGGCCGCAGGGCCCCGAGGATGAGCACGTCCAGCTCTTCGAGCAGGGGCCACGATCGGTCCGGGATGCCGCTCACGTCGGTGCAGTAGGCGACCCGGGCGACCCGGAAGCCGAGGGTCTCGAACCGGCCGTGCCGGAGCGGGATCGGCGTGACCCGCTCGCCGAGCACCTCGAACGGCGTCTCGTCGATCCGGCGGAACTCCATCTTCGGCAGCCACCCCGGCGGCAGGTCGGCAGTACTTTCCTGGAAGGCGTAAGCGAACGCCGTGCGGATCACCCCCTCGGTCCCGGCGTCGCAGTACACCGGCAGAGGGGCGTTCAGGTACATCGGGAACAGCCGGAGGTCGTCCAGCCCGAACAGGTGGTCGACGTGGTAGTGGGTGTACAGGACGGCGTGGACCAGCCGGACGTCCTCGCGGACGAGCTGGAGCCGGACCTCGGGGGTCGAGTCGACGAGGATCGTCCCGCCCGGGGCCCGGATCAGGACCGACGAGCGGGTGCGGTGGTTCTTCGGGTTGGCGGACTTGCAGACCGGGCAGGCGCAGCCGAGCATCGGCACCCCGACCGACGTGCCGCAGCCGAGGAAGGTGAACGTCCGGGACGGCTCCATCCCGGGATTGTAGGAGCCGCCGAACGTAGGGCACGCACCGCGTGCCGTCTCCCGTCTCGGAGACGGCACGCGGTGCGTGCCCTACGAGAACTGTGCCGCCTTAGTACCCGGTCCCCTCGGGCTCCTCGTCGAGGTGGACCTGCTTGTACCCGCCGGTGGCGGCGAAGTAGAGCAACAGTAGCAGGTACCCGACGGCCAGGGCGGCCGGGACGGCGGCCGTGTCGAGCAGGGCCGACTTCCCGCCGACCGTGTTCGCCTCGGTCACGTACTTCTTGTCCTCGGCCGCGTAGGCCTTCGCCCCCTGCCACCAGGCGTTCAGCTTCTCCAGGTTCTCGTCCGTCTTCCCGGCCGCCTTCAGGGTCGCCAGGTCCTCCGCCAGTTGCTTCCCGTCGTCCATCAGGACGCCCTTCTTGGCCCCGTCGAGCCCGACCGCCGGCGGGAAGATGCCGGGGATCGGGAAGCTGTTCTCCTTGTCGGCCTTGTACCGGGCGTAGGTTTCCGGGGCGACCTGTTGCAGGTTTCGGCTGGCGTACAGGTCCTGCTCGAACCCGATCCCGGGACCGCCGAGTAACCCGGCCGAGATCATTCCGATCCCGCCGCTGACGCCCAGGGCCAGGGCCCCGCCCCGTGGGAACCGCTCGGAGATCACCCCGAGCATGGTCGGCCAGTAGAAGGTCTTACCGAGCCCGTAGACGGTGACGGCCGCCATCCACGGCCAGGTCGAGTCGGTGAAGGACTGGCCGAGCATCCAGAGGCCGGCCGTGCCGAACACGGCGCTGACGAACAACAGCCCGACCGGGTTGATCCGGTGGACGATCGGCCCGGCGAAGAACCGCAAGGTGAACATCAGAACGTTCGTCCAGATGAAGGCAATTTGGGCCTTGTCCGAGTTCTGGAGGACCGTCTTGGTGATGTCCACGATCCAGCTATCCGTCCCCAGCTCGACGTACCCGACCAGGGCGTGCATCAGGAACAGGAACAGCAGGATCGGGGAGAGCAGGGTGACGGCCATCGTCCCGACCGACACCCCGGACGCCTTGGCCTCGGAGGTCGGGAACCGCCGGCCGAGCATCAGCCCGCCGTAGAGGAGGACCGGGAGGAGGACGATCCCCCAGCGGATCTGCCAGCCGACCCCGCCGGCCACTTGGTTCAGGACCAGGCTGACAAGGGCTCCGAGGACCAACCCGCCCGGCCAGCCGGCGTGCAGGATGTTCAGCCAGTGGGTCTTGTTCCGCGGGAACAGGGTGGCGGTCAGCGGGTTGATGACCGCCTCGCAGGTGCCGTTGCCCAGGGAGAACAGGAACTGGCCGACGAACAGGCACCAGTACGCCCCGGACTTGCCGGAACTTTGGAACACATACGGGGCGGCCAGGGTGGTCAGGACGGCCGCCAGGTGGAGCAGGAAGGCGACCACCATCAGCTTCCCGTACCCGAACAGGTCGGTGAAGAAGCTGAAGAAGATGATCGCCACCCCGAACCCGGCCAGCCCCATCCCGGTCAGCTCGCCCAGCTCGGTCTGGGTGAACCCGAAGTCCTTCCCCCAGTTGGCGATGATGTCCCCCCGGATGGCGAACCCCATCCCGGCGGCGATCAGGGTGATGAAGCTGGCCCAGAACAGGAACATCTCGTTCCGCCCGGGGCCGGCGGTGCCGGTCCGGTCGGGGGGGGCGTAGGCGGTGGACACGGATCGGCTCCGGGGAGGGTGCGCGGCCGGGGCGGCACGGGGTTCCGGGCGAGTCTATCAGCCGCGGCTCCGGAGTGTCTACGAAAAACGCCCGCCCGGGGCGACGGCCCGGCCGGCGGATCGTCGGGCCGGGGCCGGTTTTACGCCCCGGGCCGATTCTCCGGGGCGCCCTCGGGCCGGGCCCCGCGACCGCGTGCGGGAATCGCTAAGGCGGCCCGCCCGCCCGGCCGATACGAGGGAGGTGCCGGGGCCCCCGGGCCGCGGCGACCCGGGGGCCGGGCGTGCGACCCGAACTCAACGTCCTGGCCCTGTTCAAGGGGACCGGGCGGTTCATCTTCGTCTACGACGACGACAGCCGGGACGACCTGGTCGACGACTTCCGGCACAAGGCCGCCGACCCGGCCGTCGCGCTGAACTGGTTCGACGCCGCCGTCCTGACCGAGCGGGTCCGCAACCCGGCCGCCGAGCCGGACGGTGCCCTGGTCGACGAGTAATACCCGTCACAGGCCGGGAGGCCTGTGCCCCCAAGTCCAACGGTTCGGCCGCCGGCCGGCACGGATGACCCCGCGGTCGCGGGACGTTCCCTCTTGACGCTCGAACAAGGGCTGGCCGAGTTCCTCACCCACCTCGGCCTGGAAAAGAACGCCTCCGACAAGACGGTCAAGTCCTACCGCGAGGACTTGACCCAGGCCCTCGCGTTCGCCCGCGACCGGGTCGGGAAGGGGAACGTCGCCCCGGCCGACTGGACCACCCGCCTCTTGCGGGCGTTCCTGGCCTGGCTGCACGAGCAGGGGTACGCCAAAGCGACCGTCGCCCGCCGGCTGGCGGCCGTTCGGTCGTTCGGCAAGTTCCTCTGCCGGGAAGGAGTGCTGACCAAGAACCCGGCCACCGACCTCCGCGGCCCCCGGCAGGACAAAAGCCTGCCCCACTTCCTGACCCGGGCGGACGTGCAGAAGCTGCTGGCCGCCCCGCCGTCGGGCGATTGGAACGGCCGGCGGGACCGGGCCATCCTGGAGACCCTGTACTCGGCCGGGGTCCGGGTGAGCGAGCTGGTCGGACTCGACCTCGGTGACGCCGACCTGACCGACGGCGTGGTGACGGTCCGCGGCAAAGGTAAGAAGGAGCGGCTGGCCCTGCTCGGGCCGGCGGCGGTGGCGGCCGTCACGACTTGGCTGCCCGACCGGGCGAAGGTCCTGGCCCGGACCGGCAAGGAGTCGCCGGCGGTGTTCCTCAACCGGGACGGCGGCCGGCTGACGACTCGCAGCGTCGGCCGGCTCTTGGCCAAGCACCTGCGGCGGGCCGGGCTCGACCCGCGGACGACCCCGCACACCCTGCGGCACAGCTTCGCCACCCACATGCTCGACGCCGGGGCCGACCTCCGCGGGGTGCAGGAGCTGCTGGGCCACAAGAGCCTGCACACCACCCAGGTGTACACCCACGTGTCGACCCGGCGGCTGCACGACAGCTACAAGACCGCCCACCCGCGTTCCTGACCCGCACGTGTTGAGTGTTTAGTGTTCAGTGTGAGAGTGTTTAACGACACGGCCGCCCACCCGCGTTCCCGACCCGCACCCACGGCGCCCGCACCAGGGGACCTCGCATGCTCGCACCCCCGACCCGGCCGGCCGGCCGCGTCCTGCTACTGGTGATCGCCGCGGGGCTGGTTGCCCCGTCGGCGCGGGCGGCCGAGCCCCCGGCCTGGCGGACCGACTACAACGCGGCCCGCAAGGAGGCCCAGGAGAAGGGGCTTCCGCTGCTGGTGGTGGTCGGCACCGAGCAGTGCTTCTACTGCAAGAAGCTCGACGCCACCACCCTCCGGGACGCCGGGGTGTCGTCCGCCGTCGCCGGCGGGTTCGTCCCGCTCAAGGTCGACGCCCGGGCCAACCCGGAACTGGCCCGGGCCCTCAAGGTCCAGGTCTACCCGACCACCGTGCTGGCCGGGCCGGACGGGAAGATCCACGCCTTCATCGAGGGCTTCCTGGAGCCGGACCGGTTCGCCGAGCACCTGAAGCGGGCGGCCAACGCGACCGCCACCGCCGACTGGATGGCCCGGGACTACCAGGAGGCCGGCAAGGCGGTCGGGGCCGGCGACTACCCGCGGGCCGTGTCGCTGCTGAAGGGGGTGATCCGCGACGCCGAGGATCGGCCGGTCGGGGCGAAGGCCCGGGAGGTGTTGGAGGGCGTCGAGCGGCAGGCCGCCGGCCGGCTCGTCCGGGCCCGGGAGCTGGAGGCGAAGGGCTTCACCCCCGAGGCGATGGACACCCTGGCCGATCTGATGAAGACATACGCGGGCACCCAGGCGGCGGCCGACGCCGCGACCCGGCTCGCCGGGCTGGCCGAGCAGCCGGAGGCGGCCGACCGGCTGAAGGCCCGGCAGGCCCGCGACCTGCTCGCCCTGGCGAAGGAGGAGTTCCGGGCCGGCCGGTACTACGACTGTCTCCAGCGGTGCGACCACCTGTCGGCCGCGTTCGCCGACCGGGCGGAAGGGAAGGACGGGGTGGCCCTGGCCGGGGAGATCAAGAACAACCCGGACCGGCTGGCCGCGGCCTGCGAGCAGATGAACGAGCGGACGGCGGCCCTGTACCTGACGCTGGCCGAGTCGTGGGCCAAGAAGGGCCAGACCGCCGAGGCGACGGCCTGCCTGGACAAGGTGATGAAGCTCTGCCCGAACAGCCGGCAGGCGGAGGTGGCTCAGGCTCAGCTCACCAAGATTCAGGGCCGCAACCCGGCCACCCCGGCCGGGTTCAAGAAGCAGTAGCTGTTCGGGTGGCACAGGCCCCCGGCCTGTGCCACGTTCACCCCGGCCGGCTGGCCACGACCATCTGGCAGTCGCTCATCCCGACGGCGTAGCACGCCCAGGCGACCGCCTTCGCGGCCGGCTTCCAGCGGAGGAGCTTGGCCCAGGCCCCGCCGGCGCCCCGGCCGGCCGCCAGCCGGCCGCTCGACCGCAGCCAGTCGCCGTGCCGGAGCTGCCGGTGCAGCCCGACCCGGAACCCGGCCGTCTCCAGCATCACCCGTAGCGTCTTCGGGGTGAAGTGGGTCAGGTGGCGGGGGAGGTCGAGGCCGAACCAGTCCGGCCCGAACCAGTAGAACGGCAGGCTCTCGACGTTCGGCGTGGCCACGACGAGCTTGCCGCCCGGGACGAGCAGCCGGTACGCCTCCCGGAGGACGGCCAGCGGCCGGTGGACGTGTTCGAGCGACTGCCACATCGTTACCACGTCGAACGAGGCCGGCGACAGGTCCGGGTGCGGCAGCGACCCGGACAGGACGGTCAGCCCGAGTTCCTCCTGCACCGCCCGGCCGGCCCCCACGGACGCGTCGAGCCCCGTCACCCGCCAACCGCGGTCGGCCATCCGCTTGAGGAAGGCCCCGCCGCCGCAGCCGAAGTCGAGTAGCCGGCCCGGCCGGGGCCACGGCAGGTCGCCCCGGCGTTCGTTGCACGGCCGGCCGAACAGCCGGGCCCAGACGGGTCGGGGGGGGCGGGCCCGGGCCATCTGCCGCGGCCGGCGGTGTGGCCGGTAGTCGGGCGGGTAGAACCGGCCGATCGTGGCCGGGGTCGGGCGGGGGTTGGTGTAGGTCAGCCCGCAGTGCTCGCACCGGACGACGGCGAACCACAGCCCGCGGCCGCCCGGGACCGGGTCCGGGGCCTCCAGCATCAGGGCCGACTCGTCCCGGCCGCAGAGCGGGCACGCGGACTCCTCCCACGCGACCGGGGCCGGGCCGGCCTCGGCGGCCCGGTCGAGCAGCGGCGGGCGGGGCAGGAGCATCGCGGGGCGGCCCTTCCGTGGACCCGTGGGGCGGGTGGGGAGGGTAGCCCGGCCCGTCCGGGCGGGTCAATTCCAACTTCCGCCCGGCCGGGCCGCCGTGTGGCGGACGAAACCGGGCCGCACGATGAACGCAGAAGAAAACACGATTCAGATAGAAAAGTTTAGACGGGATGACAGGATCGGACTGGATGAGAATCAACCCCCCGCCCCCTCCCATCGGGTCCATCCCGTTATCCCGTCAACAACGCTTCTGTTTTGATCGTGCCTTCATCGGCGTCGATCGTGCGGCCCGGCTTCCGCTGGGTGTGTAAAATGTGAGCGGCGAATCGCCACCCGAGGGCGTCACGTGGACCGGCCGGACCCGGCCCCGATCCGCTGGGAGTTGGACGCCGAGGCCGTCGCGGTCAAGATCCGCTGGTTCGGGCTGGCGGTCGGGGCCGCGTATGCCAACCTCGGGTCGGCCGCCGACCCGCTGCCGCTCAACCTGATCCTGCTCTTCGGCCTGCTGTTCACCGCCCTGGACACCGTCTGGTCGTGGCGGGGGCGGGTCTTCCTCGGCGGCCACCCGCTCGTGGTGACGGCCCTGGAGGCGGTGTACATCGGGCTCTTGTGCTACTGCGACGGGGGGCCGGGCAGCGACTTCCGCTACTACTACCTCGTCTCCCTGATCGTCGCCGCCCTGCGATACTCGCCGGCCATCACCGGCGTGACGTGCGGTTTCGCCTGCCTGAGCTACGGCTTCCTCGTACTGACCGGCCCGGCCGACCGGCTTGGGCCCGCGACGCTTCTCCTCATGCCGATCGTGCTCGCGTGGGCGACCTGGGCCGCGGTCGCCCTGGCGCGACTCCTCCGCCGGGCCGGCGACCAACTCGCCGACCTGAACGCCCGCCTGAAGGAGGAGCAGCACCTCCTCGAACGGCGGATCGCCGACCGGACCCGGGAGTTGCAGGAATCGCAGGCCCAGGTATTGCACCAGGAGAAGATGGCGGCGTTCGGGCTGCTGGCCGCGGGGATCGCCCACGAGGTCGGCAACCCGCTCACCTCGATCAGCACCCTGGTCCAGATGCTCGAGCGCCGCGACCCGGACGAGTACACCCGCGAGCGGCTCGGGCTGGTGAACGCCCAATTGACTCGCATCCAGGGGACGCTCCGCGAGCTGGTCACGTTCAGCCGTCCGGCCAGCGATTTGCGGGACCGCATGTCGCTGAAGGAGATCGTGGACGAGGCCCTGGGGATCGCCAAGTATTACAAGGGCGTGAAGGGCCGCAAGGTGACGGCCGCCGTCCCGGCCGACCTGCCGCCGCTGGTCGGCGTCCGCGACCAACTGGTACAGGTCTTCTTTAACCTCGTGCTCAACGCGGTGGACGCCACCCCGAAGGGCGGCTCGGTGACGATCGCGGCGGCCCGCGAGGGAGATGCCGTCGTGGCCACCGTCGCCGACGACGGCCACGGCATCGACCCGGCCCACCGGGACCGGCTGTTCCGCCCGTACTTCACCACCAAGCGGCACGGCACCGGCCTCGGCCTGTTCGTCACCAAGAAGCTGGTCGAGGCCCACGGCGGGGCGGTGGCGTGCGACAGCACCCCCGGCGAGGGGACCACCTTCCGGCTCACCTTCCCGACCGGGGCCGCCGCATGACCCGTCCCGCCCCCGTCGCGTCCGTCCTCGTCGTGGACGACGAGCCGATCATCCGGGCCAACCTGGCCGAGTTCCTCTACTCCGAGGGGTTCGCGGTGTCGTCGGCCGCCACCGGCGAGGCGGCCCTGGCTCTCGTCAGCCAGAAGAAGTTCGACGTGGTCCTCTGCGACGTGAACCTCCCCGGCCTGGACGGGATCGAGGTGCTGGAGCGGGTCGGCCGGGTCAGCCCGGAGACGTTCGTGCTGCTCTTCACCGCCTACGCCACCGTCGAGAGCGCGGTCGACGCCTTCCACAAGGGGGCCCACGACTACCTGATGAAGCCGATCATCCTCCGCGAGGTGGTCGGCAAGATTCGCCGGCTCCTGAAACAGCGGGACCTCTACCGCGAGAACCAGTGGCTGCGGCGGGAACTGGCCCGGGAGGACGCGGCCGACGGCATGGTGGTCGGGCGGACGCCGGCCGTCAAGAAGGTGGTCGAGATGGCCCGGAAGGCCGCCCCGACGCCCTCGACCGTGCTCATTACCGGCGAGAGCGGCACCGGGAAGGAACTGCTCGCCCGGGCCGTCCACCGGTGGGCCCAAGCCGCGAAGCCCTCGGACGGCCGGTTCGTGGCGGTCAACTGCGCCGCCCTCCCGCCGGACGGTGACGCGGCCGGACCGTTCACTGCGGCCGGTGCCGGCACCGTCTTCCTGGACGAGGTGGGCGAACTGCCTGCGGCGATGCAGGCCAAGCTGCTCCGGGCGATCGACGCCAAGGAGGTGCTGCCGGCCCGGGCCGCCGAGCCGGTGGCGGTCGCCGCCCGGGTCGTCGCCGCGACGAACAAGGACCTCGCGGCCGAGGTCGCCGCCGGCCGGTTCCGGGACGACCTGTTCTACCGGCTGAACGTCGTCACCCTGCACCTGCCGCCCTTGCGGGACCGCCGGGAGGACATTCCGGAGCTGGTCGAACACCTCGTCGCCAAGCACGCGGCGGCGATGGGGAAGAAGGTCTCGGGCGTCGGCCACGAGGCCATGCAGTTGCTCCTGGCCTGCCCGTGGAAGGGGAACATCCGGGAACTCGACAACGCCCTCCAGCGGGCGGTGATCCTCGGCGACGGGCCGCTCGTCACCCCGGCCGACCTGCCGCCCGACCTCGCCCCCCGGGCCGACGACCCGTCGGCGGTCGAGCGGCTGGAAGACGCCGTCCACCGGTTCGAGAAGCGACACATCGAGCGGCTGTTGCGGGTCTCGACGGACAAGAAGGACGCCGCCCGCCGGCTCGACATCGGCCTCAGCTCGCTCTACCGGAAGATCGAGCAGTACGGGATCGGCAGCGGCGACGGGAGGTAGCCGGTGGGTCGCCCGAAGATTCCCCCGGCCGAGTGGTGGCCGGTCTGTGCCGATGCGGCCAAGCTCTTCGCGGCGGTCGGACCGACCGCCTCCGACCGCAAACACCTCCTATTCGCGGTTGCCTGGCACCTGACCTGTCCTCCGAGTCCCGAGCGCCGGCAGCCCATGAAGAGGGTCGTCCGGCCCTTGCTCCAAGTCGAGCGGTACGCGGATGGTGAGCACCCACGGGACGGGCTGTCACGTCTCTGGGAAGTTTGGGTTGAGAACCCGGGAGAATGGGCGGAAGGGTGTGCGGCGGGCAGGTTGGCCGAGTTCAGGCTGCCGGAGGAAGTCGCCGTCCGACTGATCCGCTGCGTTTACCCGAACCCGTTCCGCCCGGTCGCCCTCGACCCCGATTGGCGGACCCCGGCCGTCCTCGCTCTGGCCACCGGCGTTTACGCCGACCGGGCGTGGGACCGGCTGCCGATCCTGGCCGACGCGCTCGAAGATGCGGGCTGCACCGACCCGGACATCATCGGCCACCTCCGCGGCCCCGGCCCGCACGCCCGGGGCTGTTGGGTGGTGGACCAGCTCCTGGGCAAGTCGTAACTCTGTCGGTCGGAGGCCCGACCGTGAGGGAGGGCTATCCGGAAAGCCCTCCGTCACGGTCGGGCCTCCGATGGTGGAGGAGGCATCGGGCATCCGACGACAGTTCGGGTTCCCCTACGGCCCCGGGTTTGCCACAATCCCGGGCATGAGGACGAAGGCCGAGATCGTCGCCGACTGGCTCCCCCGGTACACCGGCCGGCCGCTGGCCGAGTTCGGCCCGTACGTCCTGCTCACCAACTTCACCAACTACATCGAGCTGTTCGCCGAGCGGTTCGACGTGCCCATCCTCGGCCGCGACCGGCCGATGCAGTCGGCCACCGCCGAGGACATCACCATCCTGAACTTCGGGATGGGCAGCGCGATGGCCGCCACCGTCATGGACCTGCTGTCGGCCGTCGAGCCGAAGGCGGTCCTGTTCCTGGGCAAGTGCGGCGGGCTGAAGAAGACGAAGGTGGGCGAGTTCGTCCTGCCGATCGCCGCCGTCCGCGGGGAGGGGACGAGCAACGACTACCTGCCGGCCGAGATTCCCGCCCTGCCGTCGTTCCGCCTCCAGGCCACGGTGTCCGCCGCCCTGGTCAAGCGGGACCTCGACTACTGGACCGGGACCGTCTACACGACCAACCGCCGGGTCTGGGAGCACGACGAGCAGTTCAAGCAGTACCTCCGCGACATCCGGGCCCTGGCCATCGACATGGAGACGGCCACCGTCTTCGTGGTCGGGTTCGCCAACCACATCCCGAAGGGGGCGCTCTTGCTCGTCTCGGACAACCCGATGACGCCGGAGGGGGTGAAGACGGGCAAGAGCGACCTAAGCGTCACCGAGCGGTACGTCCGGACACACCTCGATGTCGGCATCGACGCCCTGATCGAGCTGCGAGACCGCGGCGAGTCGGTCAAGCACCTGCGGTTCGAGGAGCGGCCGCCGGGGTGATGGGGAGGACCCCACCCCCTATCCCCCTCCCCCGCGGGGGGAGGGGGGACCGAGCCGGCTCGGGGCTTCCTCCCCCTCTCCGCTGCGGGGAGGGGGCCGGGGGGAGGGGTCTTTTGTCTGGTCCCCCCTCCCCCCGCGGGGGAGGGGGTTAAGGGGGTGGGGTCTGCTGCCGGACCCGCCGCTCGACCCGCCGGACCCGGAACATCAGGTACACCACCGCCGCGGCCAGCACCCCGATGGCCACCCGCTCGGCCGTCAGCACCGGCTCGGTCGGCGGGGCCGGGTTGCCGCGGACGAGCAGCCATCCCAGGAACGCCACCCACGTCCCGGCGAACAGAGTCGGGACCGCCAGGGCCAGCGGCTTGCTGAGCGACCATCCCGTTCCCCGGCCGAACCGGATAATGGTTGCCCGGTACTCCGGGATGAGTTCGGCGATCCGCTGGTGGACCAGTTCGCAGTACCGCCAGTGCCGGGTCTGGATGACCAGCCAGAGGAGCGAGAAGAGCAGGGCCACCGCCGTCAGGGGCAGGAAGAACCCGACCGCCGGCTCCTTGTTGTACATGATCCCGCAGATGCTCAGCAGGCCCATCTCCAGGACCGAGAAGTAGTTCAGCCGGTCGTGGAACAGCCGCTCCTCGTGCAGCCCGTGCTGCCACAGGCGGTTGAGTTCGTCCGGCGTCGGCGGGGGAGGGGGCTCGCTCATCGCTGGCCGGCGAAACGGTAGCCGTCGCCCAGCGTGGTGCGGGTCATGTGGATGATCTCCTGGGTGTGGCCGCGGAAGTGGGCCACGCTCCGGACGGCCGCCAGGTAGCCGGTGATGTCCGCGCTATGGACGAACCGGACCCGTGCCAGCTCGCTCGGCGACGCGGCCCGGAGCACGGCCGTCGCCTCGGCCACGGTGCCGGCCAGCCGGTCCATCAGCTCCGCCTTCGGGGTCGGCCCGCGGGCGGCGAACTCGGCCGGCCGGTCGCGGACATCCGGCGCCCCGCCGACCCCGTGGACGACGAAGTAGCGGACATTCCCGGCCAGGTGCAGGAGCAGGTTGCCGACGGCGTTTTGGTCCGCCCGGGGCCGGTGCCAGACCTGCCCGTCGGTGAGTTGGTCGACGCAGTGCCGGACCCGCCCGAGGGCGGCTTCCAGCTCCTGGGCCAGGGCTTCGGCGGCGGGGTCTGCCATAGTTTCGAGTTTCGAGTTTCGAGTTTGAAGTTTCGAGTTTGAAGTTTCGAGTTTGAAGTTTCGAGTTTGAAGTTTCGAGTTGTTCCTTGTAACGGCCGGATGCGGTCATCCTACCGGCACGGGCCGGGTCGGGTCGAAACTCGAAACTTCAAACTCGAAACTTAATGAGCCGCCCACACCGTCCACAGGGTCAGCCCGAACAGGACCCGCAGGGCGATCTGGGCCGACACCCACCATAGCGACGACCGGACCGTCGTGCCGATCCCTTCCAGGCTCTTCTTGACCTCGTCGTCCACCATCCGCCGTGGGTTGACGAGGCCGAGTGTGGCGACCCGGACGAGCGGCCCCTTCCAGCCCAGCCAGTTCTCGGCCTGGTCCAGGTACTTGACCGTCTCGGCCCGGTCGAACCGGCCGACCCGGACGACGAAGTACAGGTCCACCGCCAGCATCGGGACGAGCGGCACGAGGATGACCGGCAGCCACCACCACTCGGCCCGCAAGCCCTCGCCGGTCAGCACGGCATGGGGCCAGACCAGCCGCGAGCAGATCATCTGCGCGATAGTCAGCAGCAGGGCGGCGATGGCCGGCCGGAAGAACGACCAGTTCAGGAGGAGGCTTTGGTGCTCGCCCAGCCGGCTCATCAGCCGGGGCCACCGGCCGCGGACGGCGAAGAGGATGCGGACGGCATCGGCGTACACCTCCCACCGCCGGACCAGGCTGATGACGACCATCAGGGCCAGGTAGAAGTCGAACACACGGATCAGGTTGACCGGCTCGTGTTCCGGCATCGGCCCCTCGCCGGGCGGGCCCGTTCGCCCGGTTCGTATCGGTCGCCCAGCCGTATGGGCTTCACCCCCCGCGGCCGTCGGGCAGGAGGCCGGTGCTCGTACACCCGTCCGGACGGAACTTTAGCCTGGGACGGGATTTCGCCCGTGCGGTGAATCACACCGGCCGTTCCCCGTTGCCCAATCCGCACGGGCGCGAATTGCGGTTGACACCCCGGGGACACCGGGTAGCTTATCAAGACCCGTTCATCCCCTCGGTTCGTCGCGGGACGCGGCCCAGGACGGGCCCGCCCCGCCCCGCCCGGCGCCCAGCCCAACCCCCGAACCGGCTGAGAGGCTCCGACACCATGACGAACACCGACACCCCACCACCGTCCGTCCCCACCCCGGGCCCGGTCGGGGATCGTACACCCGAAGCGGCCGCCGGCTTCCCGAACGACCGCCGCAAGCGGAACATCCCGGTGGCGAAAGACCGCCGGGCGATCAACGCGGCCGAGAAGCGGCGGACCAGCGAGCGGCGGCGGCTGATCGACCCGACCACCTGCGAGCGGGACTACACCGACGACGAGTCGGAGTTCATGAAGGCGATGGACCGGTACAAGCGGGAGAACCGCCGGCCGTTCCCGACCTGGAGCGAGGTGCTGGAGGTTCTGCACTCGATGGGCTACCGGCGGGTGGCCGAGCCGACCGCCCTGCCCGGCGGGAAGCGGACCCCGGCCGCCCAGGCCGAGCCCCAGCCGACCGCCTGAGCCGCCGCACAGGCAGGAATGCCGGTGCCACCAGAGTGGACATCCGGTGGCACCGGCATTCCTGCCTGTGCAGTCGACCGGCAAGGATGCCGCCATGCACCTGTTCGTCAGCACCGGGGAGCCGAGCGGCGACCTGCACGGGGCCAACCTCGTGAAGGCCCTCCGGTCGCATCACCCCGGCGTCCGCGTCACCGGGTTCGGCGGCGACCGGATGGCCGCCGCCGGGGCCGAGCTGCTCTACCCACTCACCAAACTGGCGGTGATGGGCGTCCGCCGGGTCGTCCAGAACATCCGCACCTTCGTCCGGCTCGGCAATCAAGCCCGACAGCACTTCTTCTCCGAACGGCCTGACGCCGTCGTCTTGATCGACTACCCCGGGTTCCACTTCGCCCTGGCCAAGCGGGCGAAGGCGGCCGGTGTCCCGGTCTACTTCTTCGTCCCGCCGCAACTCTGGGCCTGGGCCGGGTGGCGGGTCCGGAAGGTCCGCCGGTACTTCGACGGGGTGCTGACCGCCCTGCCGTTCGAGGACGAGTGGTTCAGGTCCCGCGGTGTTCACACCCACTACGTCGGCCACCCGTACTTCGACGAACTCGCCGCCCAGCGGCTCGACCCGGCCTTCCTCGCCGGGCAGCGGGCCAAGCCCGGCCGGGTGGTCGGCCTGCTGCCCGGGTCGCGGGACCAGGAGGTGCTGGGCAACTTCCGCGGCATGCTGGCGGCCGCCGCCCGGGTCCACGCCGCCCGGCCGGACAGCCGGTTCCTCGTCGCCGCGTTCAACGGGACGCAGGCGGCGCTGTGCCGGGAGATGGCGGCCGGGTCGGGGCTGCCGGTCGAGGTCCACGCCGGCCGGACGCCGGAGGTCATCGACCTGGCCGAGGCGTGCGTCAGCGTCTCCGGATCGGTCAGCCTGGAACTGATGAACCGGCTCAAGCCGACCGTCATCGTCTACCGCGGCGGGAAGCTCCTGGCTCTCGCCTCGCGTTTCTTCCTGAACGTCCGGTACATCACCCTGGTGAACCTCCTGGCCGAGGAGCCGGTCTACCCGGAGTACGCGGGCTCGTCAGACCGGTCGGCGGAGGTGGCCGGGCACGTCGTCCGCTGGCTCAACGAGCCGACGGCGATGGCCGAGCGGGTGGACAAGCTGCGGGCCGTGAAGGCGGCGGTGGCCCGGCCCGGGGCGTGCGATCGGGCGGCCGCCTTCCTCCTTGCCCGGAACGCCACCCGGGCGGCCGCCTGACCGCTCCTCCGGTTTACGCCCGGACCGGGTGGTACAATCCCGGTGTCCCCCGCCGGGTTGTTCCTTTTGACTTTTCCTTTTGCCTTCCCAGGTGCCGGATGGCCGAACAGCCGACGCAGGCGGTCCAGGACTACCTGAAGGCCATCCACCACCTCGGCGGGGCGGCCGCGGTGGTCCAGCCGCACCAGATCGCCGCCGCCCTCCGGGTCAAGGCCCCGTCCGTCACCGGGATGCTCAAGCGGCTGGCCGACGCCGGCTGGATCGGCTACACCCCGAAGGACGGGGCCCAACTCACCCCCGCCGGGGAGGCCGAGGCACTGCGGGTGATCCGCCGGCACCGGCTGGTCGAACTCTTCCTCACGCAAGTGCTCAAGCTCGACTGGAGCGAGGTGGACGCCGAGGCCGAGGCCCTGGAACACGCCATCTCGCCCCGGCTGGAGCAGGCCATCGCCGCCCACCTCGGGGAGCCGCTCGAAGACCCGCACGGCCACCTGATCCCGTCCAGCACCGGTGAGTTGCGACACCGGGAGCTGCGGCGGCTGTCCGAGTTCCGGGACGGCCAAACCGTCGTGATCCGGGAGGCCCAGGACGACAACCCGGCCCGGCTGCGGCACTGGCAGGCCCACGGGCTGACCCCCGGGGCGGTCGTCCACGTCCGCCACTACCAGCCGCTCGACGACCTGTTCGAGGTCGAGGTCGGGGGCCGGCTGATCCGCCTCGGGAGCGAGGGACTGTCCGGTCTCCGGGGCGAGTTGGCGGCCCCGCCGGGCTCGCCCGCCGGCTGAAAACACGCCTGAATTCCTGGGGTGTCGGAATCCCGGGGCCGGGTTGCCGGAATCCCGGACAGGCGGCCCGGACCCTCAACAGTTTCCGGGCGCCGAGCGTTTGACCGCCGCGGCGGCCGACCTACGGTTGTGGCAACTCCGGTCGGCTGCTCACCGACCGACCCCGCCCGAACACCCCGCTACCGTGTCAGTCGCCCGGGAAAGGCGTCGGCGTACCATGCTGGAACTCATCACCATCGACCTGGCCACCCTCGCCATCGCCGGGCTCTTCTACGCCTGGCGGGACGGCTACCACAGCCGCCGCAAGCAGTCCTTGCTCCGCCAGCGGGTCTCCCTGCTGCTCTGGGCGGCGGCGGCCCGCGCGGCCTAGTGTTTGAGTGTGAGAGTGTTTAGTGTTTGGTCGGATGCCCCCGGCAGTCGGGCACTGACCGCCCGGACCTCGGCCGGATACGATTTCTGTGGGCCGACGGACGAAACACTAGATACTCCCACACTAAACACTCCCCGATGCTGACGAAGCGGATCATCCCGTGCCTGGACGTCGACCGCGGGCGGGTGGTGAAGGGGACCAACTTCGTCGGGCTGCGGGACGCCGGCGACCCGGTCGAGGTGGCCCGCCGGTACGACGCCTCCGGGGCCGACGAACTCGTCTTCCTGGACATCTCGGCCAGCCACGAGGGCCGGGCCATCCTCCTGGACATGGTCCGGCGGGTGGCCGAGTCGGTCTTCATGCCGTTCACCGTCGGCGGCGGCATCCGGACGCTGGCCGACGCCACCCAGCTCATCCAGGCCGGGGCCGAGAAGGTCAGCCTGAACTCGGCCGCCGTCAAGACGCCCGACCTCATTACCGAGGTGTCCCGGAAGTTCGGCTGCTGCGCCACGGTGGTCAACATCGATCCGAAGCGGGTCGGCCCGGACGGGCACTTCGAGGTCCACATCAACGGCGGCCGCACCCGCACGGGGCTCGAAGCCGTCGCCTGGGCCCGGCGGGTCGAGGAGTTGGGGGCCGGGGAGATCGTCCTCACGTCGATGGACGCCGACGGGACCAAGAACGGGTACGACCTGCCGATGCTCGAAGCCGTCGGCCGGGCGGTGTCGATCCCGGTGGTGGCCAGCGGCGGGGCCGGGTCGCCCGAGCACCTCCGGCAGGCGTTCGCGGCCGGGGCCGACGCCGCCCTCGCGGCCAGCATCTTCCACTACAATGAGTACTCGATCCCGGCCACCAAGGCGTACCTGGCGGCCCGCGGGGTCCCGGTCCGGCTGACCGCGACCCCGCCGGCGACGGCCTGACGGAACCGCTCGCCCCGGCCGGCGTCGTAACCGCACACGTCCCCGCCGCCCGACCCCGGAGCGAACCGATGCCCGCCGACGCCCCCGAGTTCCATTACATCAACCAGCAGGGCGGGGGGCTGAAGGTGGCCGCCGCCGTCCCCGGCGAGCCGGCCATCAACCAGCTCTTCCGGACGGTCATGCTCCACAAGGGGTCGGACCTGCACCTGAAGGCCGAGATGCCGGGGATGATGCGGCTGCGGGGCGTCATCCAGAAGATGGCCACCCCGGTCCTGACCCAGGAGCACCTGGAGAAGCTGATCCTCCCGATCCTCAAGGACAAGGACAGGCAGGCGCTGGAGGAGAAGGGCGGGGCCGACTTCGCCCACGTCATCGGCAAGGACGAGGCCCGGTACCGGGTCAACCTGTTCAAGCAGCGGGGCAAGTTCGCCGTCGTCGCCCGGCTGGTCACCCAGAACATCCCGTCGTTCGAGAAGCTCGGGCTGCCGCCGTCGATCGAGACGCTGTGCCACTACGAGCAGGGGATGGTCCTACTGGCGGGCGTGACCGGGTCGGGCAAGTCGACCACCATCGCCGCCATGCTCGACTACATGAACCACCACGAGGCCCTGCACATCCTGACCATCGAGGACCCGATCGAGTTCGTGTTCTCGGACAAGATGTCGGTCATCAACCAGCGGGAGGTGTACCTGGACGTGTCCGACTGGCACACGGCCCTCAAGCACGCCGTCCGGGAGGACCCGGACGTGATCCTCGTGGGCGAGATGCGGGACTCGGACACGTTCGAGGCGGCCATCCACGCGGCCGAGACCGGGCACGTCGTGTTCGGGACGATCCACGCCTCGAACGCCTACAGCACCATCGACCGCATCCTCGGGCTGTTCCCGCCGAACCAGCACGGGGCGGTCCGCCAGTCGCTGGTGTTCAACCTCAAGGCGGTCGTCGCCCAGAAGCTGATCCCGTCGATCAAGCCGGGGGTCCAGCGGGTCCCGACGAACGAGATCATGATCGTCAACCCGACCATCCGGGACCTGATCCTCAAGAGCCGGGACGAGAAGCTCCTGGACGCGATCCGGTCGTTCTACAACGAGGGGATGCTGGACTTCAACGAGAACCTCCGGGTCCTCGTCGACCGGGGGGACGTGGACAAGGCCACCGCCCTGGAGTTCAGCCCGAACGCCGACCAGCTCAAGATGATGATCAAGGGGATCAAGGTCGCCACCAGCGGCCTGGTCTAGCGGACGGCGGACAATACGGGGCCGCAGATGACGCAGATATGAGGACGCAGCGAACACGCAGATCAATTCAAGACTCAGATTGGTTTCAATCTAAGGTTGGTCTTCATCTGCGTTATCTGCGTCTTCCGATCTGCGTCATCTGCGGCCCCCGTATTATTTCGCCAGACCCAGGCACACCAACTCCTTGTCGTTCCGCACGAACACCTTCTTGTCCGCGTAGGCCGGGTGGACCCAGACGACCTTCCGGCCGAACCCGGCCATCGGGTTGGTCGGGTCGATCACGTGGGCTCGGTCAAGTTCCTCGTACCCGGCCGGGGTGAGCTTCGCCAGGATCAGGTCGCCCTGCTCGTTGAACAACACCGTCCGGCCGTCGGCCAACGGGGTCAGGAAGGCGTTGCTCCACCGCTCGGACTGGGTCGGGGTCGGCTCGGCCGCCACCTTCTCGGGGGTCAGCTTCCCCCGGGTCGCTTGCATCGTCTCCCAGATTCGCTTGCCGGTCTGCACCTCGATGCACCGCAACTGGCCGTAGCTGCACACTCCGTAGGCGTGGTCGCCGGCGATCACCGGGGTCGGCATGATCGAGCTGAGGTCGGTCGTCTGGCTCGGGTTCTCGCCCTTCGCCTTGCTCTTCCACACCACCTCGGCCGCGTCCGCCCCGACCTTCAGCAGCAGCGACCCGTTGTAGAACGAGGTGACGAACAGCCCGTCGGCCCCGACCTTCATGGGCGTCGGGGCGGTCAGGGCGGCCTTCACCTCGAACGGCACCCGCCACAGCCGCTTGCCGGTCTCCGGGTCGAGCCCGACCACGGCCCGGGTGTGCCAGACGATGAGCTGGCGCCGGCCGCCGAACTCGTAGATCATGGGCGGGCAGTAGCCGAAGTCGCCGGGGCAGCTTTCCGCGGCCCACAGCTCCTTCCCGGTCGCCGCGTCGAAGGCGATGACGAGCCGGTCGTCCGACCCGCCCGCGAGGCAGATCACCTTGTTGCCGTCGACGACCGGGTGTGCGGCGAACCCCCAGACCGGCAGGCTCGCGGCGTAGTCCTTCGGGAAGTTCTTCGCCCACAGCAGCTTGCCGTCCGTGCTGTAGGCTCGGAGGTCGCCCATCGCCCCGAGGGCGAACACCCGGCCGTCGGCCACCGCCGGGTTGCACCGCGGCCCGGCGGCGTAGGAGATCGTGTACGTCACGTCGGTGGCGTCGGACCAGAGTTCCTTCCCGGTCTGCTCGTCCCGGGCGGTGAGCCGCTCCTTGCCGCCGAACCGCCCCCGGGCGAACCCGTTGTCGGGCAGCGTCACGCCCTCGGCCGGGACGTAGTCGGTGACGAACACCTTCCCGCCGGCGACCGACGGCCCGGCGTACCCGCCGCCGACCGGCACCCGCCAGACGACCGGCGGCCCGCCCGGCGGGAACTTGTCCACGATCCCCGACTCCCGCCAGACGCCGTCCCGCTTCGGCCCGAGCCACTGCGGCCAGTCGTCGGCCCGGGCGGCGGTCGTGGAGAGCAGTCCGGCCAGAACGGCCCACGTCAGTCGCATGGTGCGGCTCCTTGCGGGAGAAGAGTTAACCACAGAGTCACAGAGGGCACCGAGCAGACAAGAAAAAGCAGAGATTTGAATTAACTGCATTCTCTCGGTCTTCCTCTGCTCGGTGCCCTCTGTGACTCTGTGGTTAATCTGTTTTCAGCAGAACGGATACCAGCGAGAACGGCCGGCCTTTCGGTCCGGTTGAAGCCGGCCGGCGGCCGGCTTACAGTAGCTTACTGGCGTTCCTCCCTCGGACGGTGCCGCATGTTCGAGTCCGTGACCAAGTCGCTCGGCGAGGCCCTGAAGAAGCTCCGCGGGCGGGGCCGGCTGACGGCCGACAACATCCGCGAGGGGCTGCGGGAGGTCCGCCGGGCGTTCCTCGAAGCGGACGTCAACTACACGGTGGCGAAGGACTTCATCGACCGGGTCGAGGCCAAGGCCGTCGGCCAGGACGTGCTGGCCCGGGTCGACCCGTCCGAGCAGATCGTCAAGATCGTGTACGAGGAACTGGTCGGCCTGATGGGGCCGGTCGACCACAAGATTCCGCAGCGGGCCGACCGGCCGGTCGTGCTCATGCTCTGCGGCCTCCAGGGGTCGGGGAAAACCACCACTGCCGCCAAGCTGGCCCTGACCCTGAAGGGCCGCGGCCGCAAGCCGATGCTGGCCGCCGCCGACCTCCAGCGGCCGGGTGCGGTCGAGCAGTTGAAGACCCTCGGCGAGCAGATCGGCGTCCCGGTCTACAGCGAGGCCACGAACCCGGTGGATGTCTGCCGGAACGCCGTGGCCGAGGCCAAGCGGACGCTGCACGACTCGGTCATCCTGGACACCGCCGGCCGGCTCCAGATCGACCAGGAGCTGATGGACGAGCTGAAGCGGATCGACAAGCTCGTGAAGCCGGACGAGTGCTACCTGGTCGTGGACGCGATGATCGGGCAGGAGGCGGCGAACGTCGCCAAGGCGTTCAACGACGCCCTGGAACTGAACGCCTGCATCCTCACGAAGCTCGACGGCGACGCCCGGGGCGGGGCGGCGCTCTCCATCAAGGGCGTGACCGGGGTGCCGGTGAAGTTCGTCGGCGTCGGCGAGAAGGTCGACAAGCTGGAGGAGTTCGTCCCCGAGCGGATGGCCGGGCGGATCATGGGCCAGGGCGACCTGATGGGGGTGGTCGAGAAGATCCAGAGCATCCAGCAACAGGTCAGCCAGGAGGAGCTGATCGCCCAGCAGGAGAAGCTCCAGAAGGGGCAGTTCACGCTGGAGGACTTCCGCAAGCAGTTCGCGATGATCGCCCAGGTCGGGATGAAGGACATGATCGGGCGGATGCCCGGGATGAGCGACCTGATCCCGGAGGGGGAGGACCCGGAGGAGGCGCTGAAGCGGGTCCAGGGGATGATCGACGCGATGACCAGGAAGGAGAAGGCCGACCCGGACATCATCGACCCGCCCCGGCGGCGGCGGATCGCCAGGGGGGCCGGGGTCGAGCCGCACGAGGTCAACCAGTTCCTCAAGCAGTTCGACCAGGTCCGGGTGCTGATGAAGCAGATGGCGTCGATGTCCTTGTGGCAGCGGATGAAGATGATGACCGGGCTGGGCCAGATGGGGGCGTTCACCCCGGGCGGCGGGCTGAACATCAAGACGAAGGGGAACACCGGCCACCGCAAGAGCGCCAAGGAGCGGGCCGCCGACCGGAAGAAGAAGAAGCGGCGGTAGCCCGGGCCGGTCGTCGGACCATCGGGCTCCTCGGCCGGGAGGTGGCTGGCGGGGCGGACGGCGGCCGGGGGTCGGCCCGCGCCGGGCCTACCGCGGAAGGCGGTCGGAGCGGTCGCCGACGACGTAGACCATGCCGTCCCGCCCCACGACCACGATCGCGGCCCGCCCGTCGCCGGCGACATCGGCGATCGCGGGGGGTCCGAGCCGGCCGGCGCCGGGGATGTCCAGCGTCCACACGATCCGCCCCCCCCGCCCGTCCGGCGTGGCCCCGGCGGCGTACAGCGTGGTGCCGATCGTGAACACGCACTCGTCCCGCCCGTCGCCGTCGAGGTCGCCCGTGGCGGGGGGCATGGGCGTCCGCTCGGTGCCGAAGATGTCCACGAACACGTCGCCCGGCAGCGGCACCGTCCAGCGGACCGCGCCGTCCGCCCCGCCGTAGCAGGCGAGGGTGCTCTTGCCGCCGTCGTTCCGGCCGACGACCAGGACCTCCAGGCGGCCGTCGCCGTCCACGTCGGCCAGCCCCGGGAGGATGCCCGGCCCGCACGGGGGCGGGCGGTCCTCGGTCCAGATCGACTTGCCGCGCCGGTCGAGCAGCCCGAAGGCGCGGTCGCAGGCCCCCCACAGGTACTGGCGGGTGCCGTCGCCCCGGAGGTCGGCGACGACCGGCATGGCGTTGTACGGCTTGATCGGCGCGCGGGGGAAGATGTCCCGGCTGTCGACGCCCAGGAGCTGGTCGCCCGTCCGCCCGTCGAGCGCGAAGAGCAGGTCGGGGTACATGCCGATCACGTCGTCGTGGCCGCCGCCGTTGTGGTCGGCGGCGGCCAACCAGGTGCCCCCGACCGGGCGGGCGTCGGCCCGCTGGCCGGGCACGCTCACCCGCTCCCGCCGCCACACGACCGACCCGTCGGTCCCGCGGACCAGGACGGCCTCCTCCTGGCTCTTGGGGCGGGGCGTGGCCAGGATGTCGTACCGGCCCGGGTGGGTGAACCGGCCGGAGAACCACATGGTCAGCCCGGCGGTGTTGTGCGCCGGCGTCCGGCCCGGCACGTCGGGGAAGTCGCGATGCCACCGCGGGGTGCCGTCCGGCCCGTAGGCGACCAGGCGGGCGCACCCCCGCGGGCCGGTCGTCGCCGCCACGGTCGAGAGGGTCCCGTCGCCGGCGGTGTCGGCCAGCAGGAGGCCGCCGCGGTC
>JAIEQO010000764.1 GCA_019747655.1 Gemmataceae bacterium
TCCTTGGCCTTCTCCCGGACCGTCTCCCGCATCTCGGCCTTGACCAGCCCGACGGCCGCCTCGGTCAGGTCGCGGACGATGCTTTCCACGTCCCGGCCGACGTACCCGACCTCGGTGAACTTGGTCGCCTCGACCTTGACGAACGGGGCCTTCACCAGTTGGGCCAGCCGGCGGGCGATCTCGGTCTTCCCGACCCCGGTGGGGCCGATGAGGATGATGTTCTTGGGGGTCACGTCCTTGCGCATGTCCTCGGGGAGCTGCTGCCTGCGCCAGCGGTTGCGGATGGCGACGGCCACGGCCTTCTTGGCGGCCGCCTGGCCGACGATGTACTTGTCCAGCTCGGCGACGATCTGCCGCGGGGTCATGTCCATGATCCCATCCTATCCGGCGGGGGGAGGGGTCTGCCCGGTTCCGCCGTCAGCACCACACCGGCGGGGGCGGCCGGCGGTTGCCCCACCGGTCGCCGAACCGCTTGTTGAACCGGCGGGTCAGAAATAACCACGCCCGGGGAACGCCGAAGTCCGGACCTGGCGTCGCCGGGTCGCCGAAGTAGACCGCCCGCAGACCAGTGAGGTGGCGTGACCGCACCACCTCCGAGAGCCCGACCCACACCTCGTCGTCCGGGACATCGCCGAGATCCAAAACCTCCAACCGTGTGAGGTGCGGCTGTTTCGCCAAGTCGCGGAGTTCTTCATCGGTCCACCGGCATCCTGATACGTCCAGCCGTCGGAGCCTGCCCAACATGGGGTTCTGAAGGAGTGTGCGCCACGCCGCGCCATTGACGTAAGAGTCGAGCGATAACCCCTGAATTGGGGCGGACCGGAACCACGCCGGGCCGTCCCGCAAGCAGTCGTCAAGGCGGTGATACCGGATCGTGTGGACGAACCCGCGGCGGTAACACATCCCGGTCGCAGCCGGGGCACAGCCGAGGGCGATCGCCCATTCGTTGGCGTTGTCCTCCAACACAGACGTCAGCCGCCGCTCTAGTCCCGGCCGCTCCGGGTCGCCGGCCGGCAGCCGGGCCAGCCGGACCGACTCGCGGATGTAGTTCGCCTGAACGTCGTCGCAGTGCTCGTCCAGCCAGTCGGCGTAGACCAGCCGGGGCGTGTCGTCGTCCGGGGCCGCGATCACGGCGGCGAGCAACGCCCGTTGGTCGGCCGGGAGGGCGGGCATCGGATCGGCCCTGCTCCCCGACCCAGGGCGTTGCCCTGGGCTATGGTGTGCCAGCCCTTCAGGCTGGGAGAGGTCGGCCTGGTTTTCGCAGGCTGAAGGCCTGCCACAGCATAGCCCAGGGCAACGCCCTGGGACCGACCGCGTGGGGCCATCACGCCAGCTCCACCACCTCGATCCGGCGGTTGGTGTAGATGCAGATGTCGCCGGCGATCTCCAGCCCGTGGCGGACGACCTCGGCCGGGGTCATCGTGGTGTGGGCCATCAGCGCCCGGGCCGCCGCCAGGGCGTAGGGGCCGCCGCTGCCGATCGCCAGCACGTCGTCCGTCGGCTGGATCACGTCGCCTGTGCCGCTCAGGAGCAGCAGGTTTTCCCGGTCGAGGACGATGAGCATCGCTTCGAGCCGTCGCAGAACGCGGTCGGTCCGCCACTCCTTCGCCAGCTCGGTGGCCGCCCGGGGGACCGAGCCCTGGTGGTCCCGCAGCTTGGCCTCGAAGCGTTCGAGCAGCGAGAACGCATCGGCCGCCGCCCCGGCGAACCCGGCCGCCACCCTCCCGTCGTGGAGCTTGCGGACCTTCCGGGCGTCGTTCTTCATCACCACGTTGCCGAGCGTGACCTGACCGTCGGCCCCGATGGCGGCCCCGGCCGGGGTGCGGACGGCCAATACGGTGGTGGCTCGCAGGCGGGGTGGCACGGCGAAAGGGCCCTCGGGTGGTGGCGAATAGCCGGGTGTGGGCATGAACAACGGGACACCGGCCGGCCGGCGGCTCGCGGATGGGTCCATGATACCCGGCCGGGGCCGTTGTCGGCTGCGGATTTACGGCGATTCCGGCACCCACCCCGTCTACAATGCTTCTAAGGATCGGGGGCCGCGCGGCCCGGATACCCGCACAGGAGACCGTTCCCCATGAAGCAGTTGCTGATGCTGTTGGCGGCCGCCGGGGTGGCGGTCGGCCTGACCGCGGCCCCGGCCCGGGCGAGCAAGCCGCCCGCCCAGCCGGGCTCGCTGACCGTCTACGACGACGCGAAGTTCTTCTCCCAGGCCGGGATCGACGCCGCTAAGGCCGTCCTCCGCGGGGCCGAGTTCGAGCACGGGCTGCACGTCACCGTCGACACCTACGCGACCATCCCGGACGACCGGAAGGCCGGGCTCCCGGCCAAGCCCAACGCCGCCCAGCGGGAGCGGTTCTTTCGCGACTGGGCCGTCCAACAGGCCACCGGGGACAAGGCCAAGGGGGTCTACGTCTTGGTCTGCAACGACCCGGTCGCCAGGTACGTCGAGGTGATCGCCGACAAGACGACCCGGGACCGCGGGTTCACCAACGACAACGAGCGGAAGCTCCGGGACATCCTGGCGGCCGCGTTCCGGGAGGCCAAGGACAAGCCGGACGCGACCGCCATCCACGACCGCGGGCTCAAGGAGGCCGCCGAGTACGTCGTGTCCGACCTGAAGGGCACCCGCGTCGCCGGCGGGAACCAGAAGGTGTCGACCACGAACGAAGGCGGCCGGGAGGGCCGCCGGGGCGGGATGGGCATCGGCGGGTGGATCTGCCTGGCGCTGTGCGTCGGCCTCGGCATCTGGCTCGTCATCGGCCTGATCCGGGCCCTGACCGGCGGCGGGGGCGGCGGGTACGGCCCCGGCGGGTACGGCGGGGGCGGGGGCGGCGGGTTCATGACCAGCCTGATGGGGGGGCTGTTCGGCTCGATGGCCGGGATGTGGATGTACAACAACTTCTTCGGCGGCGGGGGCGGGATGTTCGGCGGGGGCGGGTCCGACGCCTACGCCGGGGACGGGTACTCCGGCGACACCGGGCCGACCGGGGACGGCGACTTCAGCGGCGACGCCGGGGCCGGCGGCGGCTTCGACGGCGGCGGTGGAGACTACGGCGGTGGCGGCGACTGGGGCGGCGGTGGGGGTGATTTCGGTGGCGGCGGTGACTTCGGCGGCGGGGGTGGTGACTTCTAGCCCGGCTGCATGACCGACCCGCGAGGCCCGGCGACGGAGTTCGCCGGGCCTCCTACGTTAGGGGGATGGCGTCCGATCCCGACTGCCCGTTCTGCCGGAAGCTGGCCGACCCCGCCGGCTGGGCGGCCGAGGATGTCGTCTGGGAGTTCCCGCACTCGGTCGCCGTCCTCGGGCCGTGGCAGTTCTACACCGGCTACTGCGTCCTGGTGTGCCGCGAACATGCCACCGAGCTACACCACCTCGACGGCTCGACCCGGGTGGCCTACCTGAAGGAGATGGCCACCCTGGCCGAGGCGATCGGCGGCTGCTTCCGGCCGCACAAGCTGAACTACGAACTCCTCGGCAACCAGGTCCCGCACCTCCACTGGCACCTGTTTCCGCGGTCGATCGATGACCCGGACCGTCTCCGGCCCGTGTGGTTCGCCCTGGAGAAAGCCGACGCCGACCCCGCAGAGAAGACGCGGCTCGAAACCGCCCGGGCCCACCGAACCATGATCGCCGCCCTGCTGCGGGAGCGCCTCCGAGCCGACAAGGCGCCGGGCGAGCCGGCGACACCATGACCCACCCCCCGATCCGGCTCGGCACCCGCGGCAGTCCGCTGGCCCGGTGGCAGGCGAAGTACGTCGCCGATCGTCTGGGGCCGGTGGCCGCCCCGCGGCCGGTCGAACTGGCGGTCATCGAGACCCACGGCGACCGCGACCAGGCCACCGCCCTGTCGGCGATGGGCGGGTTCGGGGTGTTCACCCGGGCCATCCAGACGGCCCTCCGCGAGCACCGGGCGGACGTGGCCGTCCACAGCCTGAAGGACCTGCCCACCATCCCCGAGCCGGGGCTGGAGCTGGCCGCGGTGCCGCCCCGCGGCCCGACCGGCGACGCCTTCGTGTCGCACAAGCACCGCCGGTTCGACGACCTTCCGGACGGGGCCACGGTCGGCACCAGCAGCCTCCGCCGGCGGGCCATGCTCCTCAACCGCCGGCCAGACCTCCACCTCATCGACCTCCGCGGCAACGTCGAGACCCGGCTCCGGAAGCTGGTGGAGCAAGACCTCGACGCGATCATCCTGGCCGAGGCGGGGCTGGCCCGGCTCGGGCTGGCCGACCGGATCACCGAGGTCCTCGACCCGGTCTGGATGCTCCCGGCCGTGGGGCAGGGGGCCATCGGGCTCGAGTGCCGGGCCGACGACGCCGACACCGTTCACCTCGTCGGGGCGCTCCTGGACGTGCCGACGTTCCAGCGGGTGCAGGCCGAGCGGGCGATGCTGTACGCCCTCGGCGGCGGCTGCCTGGTGCCGATCGGTGCCACGTCGAAGGTCGCGGACGGCGTGCTGACGGTTCGCGGGATGGTACTGTCCCAGGACGGCCGGCGGAAGGTGGTGGCCACCCACACCGGCCCGGCCGACACCCCGCTGGCCGTCGGCCAAGAGTTGGCCGCGATGCTCCTGTCCGAAGGGGCGGCCGAACTCCTCGGGCCGCCGGCATGACCGCCCCGCTGGTGGTGCTCGACCGCGTGACGGTGGCCCGGCCGGGCGGCCCGGTCGTGCTCGACGGCCTGTCGTGGACGATCCGCGACGGCCAGAGCTGGGCCGTGGTCGGGCCGACCGGCTCCGGCAAGACCACACTCGCCGAGGTGCTGCTGGGCCGGTTGTCGGTGCGGTCGGGGTCGGTCGCGTGGCCGCTCGTGGAGCGGGTCGGGGTGGCGTACCCGTCGGACGTGATCCGGCACGTCGGGTTCGCCGAGAACAGCCGGCTGTTCTCCTACGCCGGTCACTACTACCAACAGCGCTTCGAGTTCGCCGACGCCGACGAGCCTTTGACACTCGACCAGTTCCTCCGGGCCGGCACCGCCGCGACCGACGGCGAGGTCCGCGACGCGGCGGCCCGGCTCGGCGTGGCGGACCGGCTCGACACGTCGTTCATCAAGCTGTCCAACGGCCAGGCCCGGCGGGCCCGGATCGCCCGGGCGCTACTCCTCCGGCCCGAACTGCTGATCCTCGACGACCCGTTCCTCGGGGTCGACGCGGCCGGCCGGGCGGAAGTCGCCGACCTGCTCGGCGGGTTGGTGCGGGAGGGGTTACGGCTCGTCCTGATCTGCGACCCGGAGGCGGTGCCGCGCTGGGTGACGGACGTGCTGGGGTTAAGTACACCCCACCCCCTATCCCCCCGGGGGAGGGGGCCGGGGGGAGGGGTCTGCTCCGAACCCGGTCGAACTCCGTAACGTCACCGTCGCCCACGGCGGCACCGCCATCCTGTCGGACATCACCTGGACCGTCCGGGCCGGGGAGCGGTGGGCGGTCGTCGGCCCGAACGGCAGCGGCAAGACGACCCTCCTCAGCCTGCTCTGCGGCGACCACCCCCAGGCGTACTCGAACGACATCCGGCTGTTCGGCCGGCGGCGCGGGACCGGCGAATCGGTCTGGGACGTGAAGCAGCCGGTCGGGCTGGTGTCGCCGGAGTTCCACCTGTACTTCCCGCCGGGCCTGACCGCCGGTCGGGCCGCAGCTACGGGTTTCTTCGACGGCGTCGCCGACCAGCCGACCACCTGGCAGCAGGACGCGATGGTGGCGGAGCTGTTCGGCGACTTCGGCCTTTCCCACCTCGCCGGCCGGCCGTTCCGACAGCTCTCGACCGGTGAACAACGGCTCGTCCTGCTGGCCCGGGCGCTGGTCAAGCGGCCGCCGCTGGCCATCCTGGACGAGCCGTTCCAGGCCCTCGACCGGGCGACCGCCGGCCGCTGCCGGGACTGGCTCGACCGGAACCTCTCCGCCGACCAGACGCTTCTGTTCGTCAGCCACCACGACGAGGAAATCCCGGCGTCCGTCACCCGCCGGCTGCGGCTCGGCGGCGGGCGGGTCGTGGGGCAAGGTTGATTTGTACCGTACCGCCGTCCACGTCTGGTTGCCCGATCAGTCTTTTCCGCTTGCACCCGGCCGCACGGGATGGTACTGATTGGGTGAATAGGAGGAAACGCATGAACACGCTCTCGGCGGATGTGGTGGTCGAGCAACTTCTGGGCATACTGCGGGAGGCGTTCGAGGTCCCGGCCGACGCCCCGTACACGCTGTTCAACGACAAGGGGACCGGGTTCTTCCAGGTCCTCGGCGGGGTGTCGGCGGCCGACGCCTCCCGGCCGGTCGGGACGAACACGGTGGCCGGCCAGACGGCCCACGTCGTCCTGGGGCTGAAGGCGGCCGCCCAGTGGATCGGGACGAAGACGGTGGACGTGGACTGGTCGAACCCGTACCCGGTGGCCGCGGTGGACGAGGCCGCCTGGACGAAGCTCCGGGCCGACCTGCGGGCCGCCTACGCCGACACCGCGAAGGCGGTCGCGGACAAGGCGACGGCCGGGCCGGAGGAGTTCGCCGGGGCGGTCGGGGCGGTGGCCCACGCGGCCTACCACCTCGGTCAGGTGCGGAAGATGCTGGCGGTGCTCAAGGCGGGGTGACAGGCCGCCTGGTCGGTCATACCCCGATCGGCACCATTGTGTGACTGACCGGTTTCTTCCGCTTAACCACCTTAACCGGGCGCGGGGCCTGTGCCTGCGGCTTCAGCGGTCGAGAGGCCCGAGCGGGTACGAGATCCCGCAGGCTCCCCCTGACCGCGAAGAACCCCCGGAACATCAGGTCGAGGGACACGTCGGCGGCCCCCGACTCGATCCGCACGACCCGCGGCTGACTCGTCTTGAGTCTGTCGGCCAAGTCCTTCTGGGTGAGCCGCTGTTCTTCGCGGAGGCGGCGGACGGCCCGGCTGACGGCCAAGCGGAGTTCGACCAACTCCCGCTCCTCGGCGCTCAGCCCGAGAAAGTCCTCCGCGTCCCCGAACCGGAACCCGGCCGCTTCGAGTGCCTTCCGCTTCTTGGCGTTCATGACTCGTCCTCCGTCGCTGCCTCGTCGTAACGCTTGAGACGCCGGCGGCAGTTAGCGACGACCGCCGGCGGTGTTTTCTGGGTCGTCTTCGGGAAGACGGTGGCGATCAATATCGCGTCGTCATCGATCCGATACACGATCCGCCAGTTCCTGGCCTCGTCGCGGACCCGGAGTTCGTGACACCGCGGGCCGATCGACGGCATCGGCCGCGAGTGCGGCATCCCAAGTGACTCGCCCTCCTGGAGACGCCGGAGGAGGGTGCCGGCCTCGACCCGAGCCGCGGCCGTGAACGGAGGGGTTTTGATCTCCCCGTGCAGCCAGGCGAGCGGCTTCCGGGCGGCGCACATGATGGCATTCTATATCGGATCTGGTATGCAGTCAACATCACAGTGATGCGATGGCCCCGTCACCCCATCACCCGCCGGTACAGGGCCTCGTACTCGGCCGCGGAGCGGTCCCAGCTCCAGTCCTGGGCCATCGCCGTCCGCACCACCTGCCGGAAGTCCGCCGGCCGGTCGCGGTAGAGCGTCAGGGCCCACTTCACTGTGTCGTACAGGGCCTTACCGGTGTAGGCGTCGAACGCGAACCCGGTCGCCGCCCCGGCCGCCAGGTACTCCTCGGTGGCGTTCACCACCGTGTCCCGCAGCCCGCCGGTCGAGCGGATCACCGGCGGCGTGCCGTACTTCAGGCTGTAAATCTGGTTCAGCCCGCACGGCTCGTACCGGCTCGGCATCAGGAACAGGTCCGACCCGGCCTCGACCTTGTGGGCCAGCCCCTCACTGAACCCCAGGTACAGCCCGACCTGCTGCGGGTGCTTGGCCCGGAACGCCTTCAGTTGCTCGTGGTACTCCGGGTCGCCCTCGCCCAGGATGACCATCTGGCAGCCGAGGTCCAAGAACCCCGGGGCCGCGCTCAGGATCAGGTCGATCCCCTTCTGGCTCACGAGGCGGGCCACAACCCCCAGCACCGGGGCGGCCGGGTCCTCGGGCAGCTCGAACCGTCGCTGGAGGTCGGCCTTGCACAGCGGCTTCCCGTCGGAGACGGTCTCCGCGGTATAGTTCGCGGCCAGGTGCCGGTCGGTGGCCGGGTCCCAGTGGTCGTAGTCGACCCCGTTGACGATCCCGCTCAGCTTGTGGCTGAGCTGCCGTAACAGCCCCTCGAAGCCGTACCCGAACTCGGGCGTCTGGATTTCCCGGGCGTAGGTCGGGCTGACCGTGTTGACCGCGTCGGCGAAGACGATCCCGGCCTTCATGAAGTTCAGGTGGCCGTGGAACTCGAGCTGGGTGTGGTTGTACAGCCACCCCGGCAGCCCGGTGAGCCGCAGCACGTCCCGGCCGAACATCCCCTGGTAGGCGATGTTGTGGATGGTGAAGACCGACCGCATCCGGCGGTAGCCGGTCTTCGTCCGGTAGACCTCGTTCAGGTAGACCGGCACCAGCCCCGTCTGCCAGTCGTTGGCGTGGAGCACGTCCGGCGTGAACCCGAGGTGCGGGACGGTCTCCAGCACCGCCCGGCAGAAGAAGGTGAACCGCTCGGCGTTGTCCAGGTAGTCGCTCTTGTACCCGCCCGGCATCGTCTGCTGGTACAGCCCGTGGCCGGGCAGCTCGTCCCGCTCGAAGAACGGCGGGTGCTCGACCAGGTAGACCGGCACGTCCGAGTTCGGCAGCCGGGCCCGCAAGAGCCGGCTGGCCAGCACCCGGTCGCCCATCGGGACGGGGAGCGTCGCCCCGGTCTTCTCGACCGGCACGCCGGCCTTGCGGACGGCGTGGTAGTACGGCATCACCACCGCGACCTGGTGGCCCCGCCGGGCTAGCGCCCGCGGGAGCGACCCGGCCACGTCGGCCAGCCCCCCCGTCTTGGCGAACCCCACCACCTCGGACGACGCCACCAACACCCGCAGACCGGCCACGGCAGCCCCTCCCGGACCCTCGGCACCCGGGTATGTTATCGGCGGCCCGGCCGGCTCACCGCCCGTCGATCCGCTTGGTGACGGTCAGGCTCCGGACGACCCGCTCGACCTCCGGCCGGAGGTCGCCGGCCGCCCCCTGTGGCAGCCGGGCGGCCACCGTCGCCCCGCCGTCCGGCTGCCGGAGGACGCCGTATTCCATCACCGCCGCGTCCTTGTCGAACGTCGCCGCCAGGGCGAACCGGTCGAGCGTGGACGCCGCCTCGGCCCGCACCCGCGTCGGGTTCGTCAGGGTGGTAACGGTCGCCTTCTCCTTTTGCAGGAACGCCGTCACCTCGCGCAGGTAGTCCTCGGCCGCCGGCACCTTCCCGGCCGGCTCGACGGTGATGAGGATGCCGCCCCCGAGCCGGGTGTGGTCGAGCGTCACCTGCTTCCCCTGGACCGCCCCGACCTTCCACCCGCGGGGGTGTTGGAAGCGAACCCCCAGGTTCGGGTCGTCGTAGAGGAGGAGGGTGTTGTCGGCGTCCGGCTTGAGCCGCAGGCCCCGCAGGGCGGCGTCGGCGAGTTCCGCCGGCGGCTGCCCGAGCGGCTTGCGGGTCAGAACGAACTGGCCGTCGATCACCCCGACCGTGTGCCCGGTCTGGCCGTCGAGCAGCTCGTGCGAGCCACGGACCGACAGGTACGAGAGCATCCCGGCGTCGAGGTCGAAGTACGCCGTCCCGTCGAGCTTCTGCCGGTTCGGGCCGTCCTGGTTCACCCCCCGGACCGTCCCGAACACCCGCAGCCGGGCCACCCGCCGGCCGTCCGCCGTCGTCACCCCGGCGAACTCCACCGCCACCCCGCCGTCCTCGACCACCTCCAGGTCGGTCAGCTCGGCGACGGCCGCGGCCGACGCCTTCCACGACTGACCTGGTTTCACCGGGTTGGGCGGCAATAATCCGGGGATGGTGGCGGGGAGGAACACGTCCGTGCGGACGATGTCGATCTCGCCCCAGGTGAGCGGCCCGTCCGGCGAAAACGGCGCCCGCCGGTCGCCGGCCCGGATCACCACCATCCGCCGGACGGCCGGGCGGATGCCGGCGTCCTGGACGTTTGTGCCGAGGGCCCGGCGGAACTCGACCTCCCGGTACTGCCGGACGGCCTTCTGGCCGCCGGCCTCGTCCGGGTCGAGCAGCCGCTCGTCGTAGACCAGCCGGCTGGCCCCGGTCAGCGGCACCACCTGCGGCGGCTTGTCCTTACCGGCCGGGATGGCGAGTTTGCCGTCCAGTTTCACCCGGACTTCGGCGGTGTAACAGAGTCCCGGCTTGAACGCCTCGGCCAGTGTGACGGCCTCCTGGCCGGCCGCCGGCCGGGTGAAACCGAGCAACAGAAGCGGCAGGCCGATGTGACAGGCGACCGTGGCGTGCGTCATAGTAATCGGTGGGGCCAGCGGTGAGGTCGGGCCGCCACGGTGACAGGCCGGGTGGCAGCCCGACACCGGATTGTAACGGCAGCGGCGGCCGCGGCCGATGCCACCCACGGGCGAAAAACCGTTCGTGCGGACACCGGCACAAGCCCTGCGGGTTGTGGTGGTTGTGCGGAATCCGGGGACCTGGACGGCGTCTGAATTGATGAGCTGATGGAATTGCAAAAACGCTACACCGTCCCACTGGAATTGTGACCACACGGGACGAAAAGACCCGAAGCGGTTATAGCCGGGTGGCTGAAAAATGTCTGAGCGGGTGCGGCCCTATCGCTGAAGAAACTAAGCCCTGGGCCGGACTTCGGTGGGTCCGTCTGGAATTCTTTGGGGTTCGGCAAGGGGGTTGCTTGGGAGTGTGTCGCACCTTCGTGACGACACCCTCGAGCCGCCGAAACCGACGCCGGGGCGGTCGTTCCAGCGGGAACGCCGGGCCGGGTCGGCTTCCGAGAGAACCCCGGCGGCGGGCGTCCCATCCAAATGGGTTGGTCCGGTCGACCCGACCGAACCGGCACCGGGCGGGATGTATCTAACAAGGCAGACCGGTGCAAGTCCGAATCCCGGACACGCCCGGCCGGAGGATTCGGGTTAGGTGCGGATCGGCCGGGGGGTATCCCATACTTGAGGAAACTCCCCGCCGGGTGTTGCGAATAACCGGGTGTCGGCCGCCGACGCCGGGTAACAGGACACGGACGGCCCGCGGCCGGGAGGACGTGCGGTGAGCGAGTTCAAAACCTCTGCCCTGAGGGAGCTGGCCGAGCAGCAGACCCGGTACGCCCCGCCGGCCCGCCGGCAGGAGCAGGTGGCCCGGGCCGAGAAGCTCCTGGCCGAGATCGACCCCGCACGGTCGTACCCGTACCAGTACGTCTGCTTCCGGGTCACCGACTACCGGTCGAGCGCCCACCCGGACCTGCTGATCCCGGGGGCCGACCTCCGGCACGACCTCGGGCTGTTCGTCCGCCGGGTCGAGCGGTCGGTCCCGGCCATCCCGGTCGAGCAGGCCGTCGAGCCGATGCTCTCCCTGGAGGAGATCAGCAAGCGGTTCCAGGTGTCGACCAAGACGATCGGCCGGTGGCGGCTGCGGGGGCTGACCCCGCGGCGGGTGCGGGTCGGCGGCCGCAGCCAGCTCGGGTTCCCCCGGAGCGTGGTCGAGCGGTTCGCCGCCGAGCACCGGCCGCTGGTCGAGCGGGGCGGCCGGTTCTCCCACCTGACGGACGGGGAGAAGGACGACATCCTGCGGCTGGCACGCGAGATGCGTCACCCCGGTGGGACGCTCACCGAGGTGAGCAAGCGGATCGCCGCCCGGCTGGGGCGGTCCCCCGAAGCCGTCCGGTACACGATCAAGAACTTCGACCGGGCTTACCCGGATTACGCCCTATTTCCAACCCGCACCGGGCCGCTCACCGATGCCGCGAAGGCCGAGATCGATTTGGCCAGGAAGCGGATGGACGCGGACAAGAAGGACGCCAAGCACACAGGTGATACCGTGAATAGCCTCGCCGCCCAGTTTAGCCGGACGCGGTCGCAGATGTACAAGGTGGTCAACGAGGTCCGGGCCAAGGAGTTGGTCCGGCGGCCGGTCGACTACATCTTTAACCCCGACTTCGACGACCCGGCCAAGGAGGCCGGGATGCTCGCCGAGATGCCGGGCAAGGCCGAGTTCGAGGCCAAGGTGGCCACCATGCGGCCGCCCAAGGACGTGCCCCCGCAGATGGCCCACCTGTACGAGTGGCCGCTGCTGACCAAGGACCAGGAGCAGCACCTGTTCCGGAAGATGAACTTCCTCAAGCACAAGCTCCACCGGCTGACCGAGGCGGTCGACCCGGCCCGGGCCCGGGTGTCCGAGGTCCGGCGGATGGACGAGCTGCGGGAGGAGGCGAACGCCGTCCGGGACGTGCTCATCAGCTGCAACCAGCGGCTGGTGTACAACAACTCGAAGAAGCACCTGAACGCCGGGGAGCCGATCGACGACCTGGTGAGCGACGGGAACCTGAGCCTGATGCGGGCGGTCGAGAAGTTCGACTACGCCCGGGGGAACAAGTTCTCGACCTACGCGACGTGGGCGATCATCAAGAACTTCGCCCGGTCGATCCCGGACGCGAAGACCCACAAGCAGCGGTACATGACCGGGCACGAGGAGCTGTTCGACGCCAAGGCCGACGTGCGGACGGACGAGCAGGAGGTGCTGGCCCAGGCCGACGCCGCCCGGGCCCGGGTGAACCGGCTGCTCGACCACCTGGACCCGCGGACCCGGGACGTGATCCGGATGCGGACCGGGCTGGACGGGTCGCAGGAGATGACCCTGGAGCAGATCGGCCAGCACTTCGGGATCACGAAGGAGCGGGTCCGGCAGATCAACGTCCGGGGGATGAAGCAGCTCCGCGAGTGGGCCGCGAAGGAGAACGTGGACGTGCCGTAGTCGGTGTTGCCCGACGCCCGGCCGCCGGGCTTTACCATACCGCCGCCCGGCCGATTCCGGCCGGGCGGCGTCGTTTCGCGCTGTCCGCCGTGTCAATCGAACGCCTTATCCGGGTTGAGTTCCGCCGGGGTTCGCCAGCGAATCCCGTACTTCTCCTGTAGGATTTTCTTCTTCCGGTTCATTCGCCCGGGGCCACGCCTCCACTCCAGCGGCACGTCCTTCCACTCATCCGCCGCTTCGTGCTCGGCCGCTCGGAGCTGAGGCTGGACTTCGGGGTCGTCCTCGATCGGGTCGTAACGGATTCCGTCTCTCCGGGGTAGTCGCTCGGCGGACGCCCACCAGAGGCCAAGCCCTCCGACAACGAGTAGCACCGAAACCACGACGAACAGGCGTGTCCGGCGGTGCATGGAACTGGCTCCCGATCACGCCGACGTGAGGTCCCGCACCCGCGCCTCTCCCAGTTTCGTAGGGCCGGCTGTGCCGGCCTCGGACAGCACGAGGCCGGCACAGCCGGCCCTACCGCCCGTCGGCCGGCATCTCGTCGGTCTCGGCCAGCAGCCCGGCCGCGACGCTGAACGCCCCCATCGCCAGGAAGGTGTTCCGGGCGGCGGCGTGCCGGGCGAAGCCGAAGAGCCACGGGGCGGCCATCGTCGCTACCCCCGCGACCACGTCAACGGCCAGGTGCGACCGCCACGGCAGCACCCGCAGGACGCCCCACTCGTACCGCGTGAGCAGCGAGTACGCCGCCACCCCGCCGGCGGCGAGCCGGATGAGGCGGGCGGCGGTCGGCTCGTCCCGGAACTCGAACCGGTCCGGGGCGGCGGCCGCGGTGGCGGCGTACAGGTAATCGACGGCCCCGTGGACCTGACGCGGGATCGGCTTGGTCATGGCGGCTCCCGACGGGGCGACGGCCGGGGGCGGTGCAAATCCCGGCCCGCGTCACCGCACCTTCAGGATCAGCCGCTGGCCGTCGTAGTAGCCCTCGCCGTCGGCCTGGAGCAGCCCGCCGTCGCGGGAGTCGAACAGCCAGTCCCAGAGGTCGTCCAGGCGGAGCAGCGTGTCTTCCAGCCGCCGGCCGCCGTACAGGACCTGGACCGCGACCACCCGGACGGCCGACCGTAGCACGCCCTCGACCTGCTTCCGCTGCCGACCACGAGTGCCGACGAGTTCGGCGAGCATTTCTTCCCGCTCCTCGCGGAAGGTGTCGCTCCGCGGGCCGTTGATCTCGATGTCGCCGTACTCCTCCCCGGCGTGGGTGAGGGTGCCGCAGCCCCGGCCGCCCGGTTCGACCGCGTACTGCGGGTCGAGCCACCGGAGGCCGGCCCGGATGTGGCCGATCCGCAGCGGCCGCGGGTCGGTGTCGTAGAACCGCATGTAGTAGCCCACGGCCGGCTCCGACGTTCGGCGTTACGGCGGCGGGACGCGGCCCCGCCAGATGGCCGGGTCGCGGCTGGTGTGGTGGACCGCGAGGACTTCGATGTCGGCCGGCCGCTCCCGGTAGTACACGCAGTAGTACGGGTAACCGCTGACCACGGCCTTCCGCACGTCGGCCAGGACGACCGCGTGGAGCCGCGGGTTGGCCCCAATCCGGGCTAACGTCGCCTCGACCGCCGCCTCAAACTTCGCCCCGCCGCCGGGCCGGAGGGCCTCGAACCAGTCGATCGCCTCGGCGTACTCTTCCTCGGCTGCCGGCTGGAAGGTGATCGGGAGGCTCACGACCGGAACCGCCGCCGGGCCCGATCCCGAACCACTTCCCATGGGATGCCGGATCCGGGGTTGGCGTCGGAGAAGGCGATCCGGCGCTCCAACTCGGCGCGGAGGGCCGCCGGCATCTCCTCGGCCGGGTCCGGCCTGCCGTCGGCGTACCGGTCGAACAGCCGGCCGAGGAGTTCGGCCCGCTCGTCGTCCGGCAGCGCTTCGACCTCTTTCAGGATCGCGTCCACGCTCATCGTCGGCCTCCAGTCGGGAATCCGCCCCCATCCTAACCGGCGTCCGGCCGTGGCTCCACGCCGGTCGCCACCACGCGGGCATTGCCGGACCGACTGTCAGTATGATGAAAACGATTGGTTTCGGCGTAGGGTGTGTGTCCCGAAACCAAACCAATGGAGGCTGGTCTGCCGATCTGCCGAGCATCATTGGTTCGGCCGCAGGGTGTGCGGGCTGCCGAACCAAACCATTCCGGACCGATGCCGTCACCGTCGGGGCATTGCCATGCCGCCGGACGACCCGGCCCCGATCGCCCCAGCCGCCGACCCGATGCCCAAGACGCCGGCCAGCTCGCCCGGCACGACGTACCGGGTCAGGAAGAACCGGACTGCCTCGTCGGCCAGCAGGGCCCGGGCGTTGACCCGCACCACCGGGGACGCCGTCGTCCCGGTGATGGTCAGCCGGATGGTGCGGTTCGACAGGAAGTCGCTGACATCCTTGATGAGGCCGAGCGGGACCGGTCCGAATGCCGGCAGCCGCAGGGCCAGCAGCCGCAAGCCCCGGGCCTCCGGGCCGACCTGCCCGGTGTGGGCGATCACGTTCAGGTCAAGCCGCCCGGCGGTGGTGATCGTCCCCTCGGCGAACACCTGGGCCCCCGGGTTGGCCAGGGCCAGCCGCTGGACCCGGAACACCCCGCCGCGGAGGGTGCCGCGGACGTCGCCGGTCCGGAACGGCCGGGCCAGCCCGAGGGTGTTCAGGTACGGCAGGGCCTCTTGGAGTAGTGGCACCTCCCGGACGGTGGCGTTGGACAGGGCGGCGACGAGGGTGCCGGTCAGGTCGGCCGCCGACCGGACGTTGGTGCCGGCCAGGTCGAACCGGCCGGTCAGCCGGCCGGGCCCGAAGAAGCTGTTCTCCCCGATGGACGGGGCGATGGCCGCCAGCGGGACGTCGACGAACCGGGCCTGCCCATCCACCCGCACCCCGGCCCCCCATTCGACCGTCAGGTCAGCCGTAGCCCGGCCGGTCCCGGCTCGGGTCGATGCACCCCGGACCGCCAGCCGGCCGTACCCGCCGGGGGTGGTGGCGTAGTCGAACGGCACCCGCAGGTCGTTCACCACGACGCCGGACACCGTCCCCCGGCCGACGGTGACGACGCCCGAGCCGCGCACCTCCCGCCCCACCCGGCCGCGGACAGTCACCGACACGTCGCCGGTCAGCAGGTTGGCAGTCCCAGGGACCGGGGCGGTCAGACGCCGGCCGTCGGCCCGGTCGATCGTCACCGAGAAGAAGTTGCGGGTCGGGTCGTCGGTCGAGACCCGGGCCCGGCCGCGGAGGATGCCGCCGGCGACGGTGCCGCTCAGGTCCCGTACCTCGAACTGCCCGTCCCGCAGCAGCAGCACCCCGCGGACCTCCGGGGCGAACTCGTCCCGGCCCCAGCGGACGCCGCGGACGGACAGCCGCCCCGACCCGGCCGACAGGTCGTTCAGGAACTCGAAGTTCAGGTCGACCCGCCCGGCCAGCGGCCGTAGGGCTTCGGACCGCAACGCCCCGGCGAGTTGCGACAGGTCGACGCCCTCGACCCGCAGCGACCCGCGGTTGTCCTTGTCGGCCTCCTTCTTCCGGGCACCGGGGTAGCGGCCCTTGACCTCGAACGACCCGCCGAGGGTTCGCCCTTCGAGCGAGTAGTCGACCGCCCCGTCCTTGACGGACGCCTTGCCGACCAGCCGCTCGGCCGGGATGTTTTGGACGGTCAGCCGGGGGGCGGTGAGATCGAGTTCGAGGTTGCCGACCCGGCCCTCGTTGGCGTTCGCCGGCGGGATGGTGCCCGTGACCTTACCGGAGACGGCCCCGCCGATCCGTACCGGGAAGCCGGGGGCGAGCGCGGCGGCCGCGGCCGCGTCCACCCCCTTGAACGCCACATCGAACGCCCCGCCCTTGTCCGGGACGAGCGGGTACTCGGCCGACCCGGCGACGGTGCCGCCGAAGACGGCCGCGTTCAGGTCGGCGAGCTTGACCCGCTCGGGCGTCACCTCCCACCGCAGGTCGACGGCGTTGGCGGCCGTCTTGCCGAGGGTCAGCTTGGACGCCCTGACCCGGCCGGAGGCTGTAAAGGTGAGCGGCGACAGCGTGCCGGTCAGCTTGGTGTCGGTCTCCAACACGCCCTCGACGGGCACGGGTAGTTCGGCTTCGGGGACCAGCTTCCGCAGGTCGGTGACGCTGGTGCCGGTGGTCTTCACGGTGGCGTCGAATGCGTATTTGCCGGTCAGGGCTAGCGTCCCGGCGGCCGTAACCGGGACGCCCTCTACGGTCACCGCTCCTTCGGTCAGGGTGACGACGCCCTTCGCGGCCACGGCGGTGAAGGCTACGTCTTTCGCCGTCCGCCCGGCGACCACCAGCTCCGGGCTGCGGAGGGTGGCCGAGGTGTCCCAGGTGGCCGGGTCGGCGACCCGCTCGAACGGGGCCTTGAACTGGGCCTTCCCCGACACCACCCCGCGGACCTCGATGCCGAGCCCGGGAACCGCCCCCAAGACCGCTCCGAGCGGGATGCGGTCGAGCGTCAGGGCGGCCGTCACGTCGCCGGCCGGGTCGATGGCGGCCGTGGCCGTGCCGCTCAGCGAGCCCGGGGCGGCGGCCGGGTCGCCCGGCTGGGGGAACGCGGCCGTGAGCTTGCTGAGGGTGAGCTTTCCGTCCTTCAGGTTCACCTCGGTCGTCAAGTCGCGGACGGTCAGCCCTTCGAGCCGCAGTTCGGACGAGGTCAGCGTCCCGCTCAGCCGGTACGACGACCGGGTCGCGGCCTCCCCGAGCGGGACGGCGAGTTTGGCCTGGACCGTGACCTTGCCGGCCACCTTGTACGGGACCTTCAGCTCGAGTTGCTGGACGAACTGGGCGATGTCGATGTCCCGCAGGGTGATGGTGGCGTCGAGGTCGGTCTGGTCGGTGCGGGGCTGGTCCGCCTTCGGCTGCACGGCGAGGAGCGTGACGAGGGCGGCGAGTTCTTCCGGGGTCGTAACGGTGAGGTGACGAGTACCCCTCCCCTGTTCCTTCCCCACCCCCTTTCCTTCCCCCTCCCCCTGGGGGGGAGGGGGAACAAGAGAAGATCGTGCCAGTCGGGACCGGTCCCCCCTCTCCGTTGCGGGGAGGGGGTTAGGGGGAGGGGTCTCCTCCAGGGCCGCCTTCTTGGCCGGCGGCTTGCCCCGGCCGAATTCGAGCTTCTGGCCGTCCCCGCCGAGGGTCACGTCGATCTCGACGGTGCCGCCGGCGACCGACCCGGTGATCCGCCCGTCCCCGCCGCCGAACGTCTCCAGCCGGCCGTCCGCGTGGGCCAAGAGCCGCAGGTTCGCCGACCCGGACAGGACGCCGTTCTCCAGGGTGAGCTTGCCCGGCAAGACCTTGGCCAGCCCCCACTGCGGCGGGAGCTGGTCGACGGCCAGCCGGTCGACGGTCACGGCCACCGGGTCGGCGACGGCCGGCTCCTTCGCGTAGTCCCACCGGGCCGCGACGGTCACGGTCCCGCCGGCCAGCTTCCCTGTCGCACGGGTGCCTTGCTCGACCCCGCCGACCTCGACCAGCCCGTCGTGGACACGGACGATCCCCCGCACGTCGGCCAGGGTGACGTGGGCCGCCGGGACGCCGACCGCCGCCCCCGTCGGCTCGACCCGGACGTCGTACCGGAACACCTTGTCCGCCCCGTAGGCCAGACCGATCGACGCCCGCGCCGGGCCGTTCGGCTGGACGTTCTCCCAGACCGACGGCGGGATGTACGGGATCGAGCGGAACCGGGCGGTGTCGAGCTGGGCCCCGTCGGTGGAGAGGTCGAGCCGACCGGTCCCGGCGGTCTGGCGAATGTCGGCGGAAACGGTCCAGTTGCCCCACCCGGGGTCGGTCACGGTGCCCGACAGCTTGACCACGTCGCCGGACGGCTCGGCCCGGAGCGACAGCCCGCCGAGGGTGAACTCCGGCCGGCCCTCCTGGCGGACGGTCAGCCGCCCGTCCTCAACGACGATCGCCGGCAGCTTGGTCCGGCCGCCCCCCTGCTCGAACTTGGGGAGGGTGGTGACGACGTTCCCGGCGGCGTCCAGCCGGAGCGTCACCCGGACGCCCTTCAGCCGGACCTCGTCAGGCAGGGTGTTGCCGGTCAGCAGGTCGCCGAGCGAGACATCGGCCGAGGCCGAGTCGACGCCCAACACCCCGGCCCCGGGGCCGGACCCGAGGGCCGGGTCGAGGACCCGGAAGCCGATCGACTGGGAACGGGTGCCCAGGTCGACCTCGGACACCTCGACCGGCAGCCCGATCGCGGCCCCGAGTCGGCCGGCCACCGCCGCCCGCCCGGCGGACGAGTTGAAGTACACCCCGGCCCCGACCCGCAGCAGGACCACCACCCCGACGACGACCACCGCCCCGACGAGCGCGTACCGCCCGACCCGCCGTGCCGACGCCATCGTGCCGCCCTCCAGGACCGTGCGAACGAACCCCTCCGGGCCCGTCGGGCGGGGTACTGCATCCGCCGTTCCGACCGCACGCTGGCGGGCTCCGCTGGGGAGATCGGTACGGCGGGCTGTACCGGCGGCCGGGGTGGCAACGGTGGGCATGAAGTTGCCGGCCGGGGCCGGGAATAATCGGGGCGACCGGGGCTCAGGTTGGTGTCGGCAACGGCACACCCTGTGCTTTGTTCCCTCCACGTCTCGGCTGGGGTTGCCCGACGGCCGGGCTCACCCGGTCCAGCCTGAGTGACACAACCGGAGTCCTCACCCATGCGCAAGCTGTTCGCCGCGGCGGCCGCCGCAATCGCACTGCTCCCGGCCGCCTGCAACAAAAGCCCGGAGGGCGGCACCCCGGGGACGGCCAACTCGTTCCAGCTCTCCCTGCCGGTCATCCCGAACGCGATCAAGCAGGGCGACACCGAGACGGTGAAGATCAAGGTCGACCGGGGCAAGGACTTCAAGGGGGCGGTGAAGCTGTCGGCCAAGGCCCCGGACAAGGTGTCGGTCGACTTCGACCGGTCGACGGTGAAGGACGGGGAGTCGCAGGAGGTCAACCTGTCGATCAAGCCGGCCGCCGACGCCCCGGCCGGGGACCACAAGATCGTCATCACCGGCACCCCGGATAGCGGGGCCGCGACCAGCAAGGACCTGACGGTCAAGGTGGTGGCGAAGTAATCCCTTCGCCCGTGATCGTTTCCCAACCGGGGGCCGGACGGCCGGCCCCCGTTCCCGATACGGAGGATCACCCCATGCTCCGGCTCGCTCTCGCACTCCTGGCCGCGGCCTGCGTCGCGGCCGTGTTCGGATACGGCCTGCTCGGCGGCGTGACCTACGACGCCGCCAAGGTCCTGTTCTTCACCCTGCTGGTGCTGGCGGTGATGACCTTCATCGCCGACGCCTTCCGCGACCCGATGCTCGACACCGTTTAGCCGGTGCGATGTGGGTGGTCGTCGCGCGGGGGGCCGTCCGGCCCCCCGCTCCGTTTCCACGGCACGGCTGATGCTACACGCACGGCCGTCCGGCCGTCCGACCCCGCGGGGGTCGGGCCACGGCCCGCGGCGTCCGTTACGGAGGGTTCGGGATGGCGAGCGACAACACGACGGCCCCGGCGGTCGGGGTGGAGGACGTGGCCGGCGTCCGCAGCCGCATCTCCTGGGGGGCGATCCTCGGCGGGGCGGTGGTGGCGGTGGCCGTGTACCTGGTCCTGACGTTCCTGTTCACCGCCATCGGGCTGAGCCTGACCGAGGCCGGCATCCGGTCGAAGGCGGCCCTCGGCGGGGCGGCGGCGGCGGCCCTAGTGACGGTCTTCGTGGCCCTGTTTGTCGGCGGGTGGGTGACCGCCCAACTGACCGCCGGGGAGACCCAGCGGGAGGCGATGATCTACGGGGTCCTGACCTGGGCGGTGGTCACCGGCTTCTTCCTGATGGCCGTCGGGGCCGGGGTCCGGGGCGGGTACTTCGCCGTCGTCAGCGGCACGCTCGTCGCCCAGAACGGCGGGGCGTTCGACCAGGCCGGGGTGGAGGCCAACCTGCGGGCCATCGGGGTCAAGCAGGAGACGATCGACGCCGTCAAGACCCAGGTCAACAACCCGGCCAGCCAGGAGCAGGCCCAGGACGCCCTGGTGGCGGCGTCGTGGATCGCGTTCGCCGGCACCCTCCTGTCGGTCGCCTCGGCGGTCGGCGGGGCGGTGGTCGGCAGCGGGCCGGAGTTCCGGCTATTCCCGGTCATGGCGGCCGGCCGCCGGCAGGAGATCATTATCGCCCGGTAGCCGCCCCGACCAAGCCTCTCGCGGCCGACCGGTCCCGCGTCCTGCGGGGTCGGTCGGCCGCGTGCGTTACCGCTGCCCGACCCGTCGGACTGACGCCATCCGCAGGTGCAGGGCTGGTGGCTCGTAAAACGATCGTGGACGGCACGGCAGGAGCATACATGGACCGCCGACCGGCCGCGGCCGAAACCCAGTCCGACCACCCCCGGGTGACGCGATGCCACACACCCGCCGCCCGATCACCATCCTGATGGCCGAGGACGACCCGGACGACCGGGCCCTCACCCGGGAGGCGTTCGCCCAGAGCCACCTGGCCAACGACCTGCGGTTCGTCGAGGACGGGGAGGAGCTGCTCGACTACCTCCACCGCCGGGGCAAGTACGCCCCCCCGGCCGTCGCCCCGTGGCCGGGGATCATCCTCCTCGACCTGAACATGCCCCGGCTGGACGGCCGGGAGGCCCTGCGGGCGATCAAGACCGACCCCCGGCTGCGGCCGATCCGGGTGGTGGTCATGACCACCTCGAAGGCCGAGGAGGACGTGGTCCGCAGCTACGACCTCCAGGCGGCCAGCTACATCACCAAGCCGGTCACCTTCGACCGGCTGGTCGACGTGGTCAAGGCCCTCGGCCGGTACTGGCTGGAGATCGTCGAGCTGCCGCCCAACGGCGACGGCGGCGACAGCGGCATCATCCCCAAGCCGGCGTGACCCTCGAACCGGGATTATTGGTTCCAGCCGACAGACACACCCCAGCCCAAAACCATTTCACCCGGCCGGAAGAAACAATGTTGGAATGACCACTCGTTTGCCGGCACAAGTCCTGCACACTTTCTCGGCCGCCGTCACCTCCGGCGGCCGTTCCGTTGTTCCCGTACCGAGATTGACCCCGTGGCACACGGCACCGATTCGCTGTGGGACGATCGTTCCCCCGTCCGGTCCGCCGCCCCGTTGGCCGGGAACGTGGCCTACGACGTGTGCGTGGTCGGCGGCGGCATCGCCGGGCTGACGGCCGCCTACCACCTCGCCCGGGAGGGGAAGAAGGTCGTCGTCCTGGAGGCCAAGTCGGCGGTCGCAGCGGCCGAGACGATGGCCACAACCGCCCACCTGTCCTGGGCCATCGACGACCGCTTCTCGCACGTCGAGTCCGTCCGCGGGGCCGACGCCGCCAAACTCGCGGCCAAGAGCCACCGGGCGGCCGTCGAGATGGTGGGCGAGATCGCCGACCGGGAGGAAATCGACTGCGACTACGAGCGGCTCGACGGCTACCTGTTCCCCGGGGCCGACGGCCCGGACGCCCTGGAGAAGGAGTGGGAGGCGGTCCAACGGCTCGGGCTGCCGGTCGGCCGGGCCATCGGGGTGCCCATCCCGGGGATCAAGGGGCCGGCCCTGAAGTTCCCCGACCAGGGCCGGTTCCACCCGGTCAAGTACCTGTCCGGGGTGGCCGCGGCGATCCGCAAGTACGGCGGGGTGATCCACACCGACACGCTGGTCGAGAAGGTCCGCGGCGGCGACCCGTGCGAGGTGACGACGAAGTCCCGAAACACGGTGAAGGCCGGTGCGGTGGTGATCGCCACCAACAGCCCGTTCGAGGCCGGCACCAGCCTGCACCTGAAGGTGTCGGCGTACCACACCTACGCCTTCGCGGCCGAAGTGCCGAAGGGGGCAGTCCCGGACGCTCTCTACTGGGACACCGAGGACCCGTACCACTACGTCCGGCTCCAGCCCGGCGACGCCGGCCGCGATTACCTGATCGTCGGCGGGGAGGACCACAAGACCGGGCAGGCCGACGACCAGGACCAACGCTGGGGCCGGCTGGAGCAGTGGGCGAAGGCCCGCTTCCCGATGATGGGGAAGGTGACGCACCGGTGGTCCGGGCAGGTGTTCGAGACGCCGGACGGGCTCGGGCTGATCGGGCTGGCCCCGTGGAACGGGCCGAACGTCTACGTCATCACCGGCGACAGCGGGATGGGGACGACGCACGGGACGCTCGGCGGCCGGCTGGTGGCCGATCTGGTGCAGCACAAGTCGAACGAGCTGGCCGGGCTCTACTCGCCGGGCCGGCTGATGCCGGGGGCGGCCAAGACGTTCTTCCAGGAGAACCTGAACCTGGCGGCCCAGTACGCCGACTGGCTCACGGGTGGCGACGTGAAGTCCGAGGCGGACATCCCGCCGGGGCAGGGGGCGGTGGTCCGCAGCGGGCTGACCAAGCTGGCCGTGTACAAGGACGACAAGGGGACGGTGACGAAGCTGTCGGCGGTCTGCCCGCACATGGGCTGCATCGTCCGCTGGAACCCGGGCGAGACGACCTGGGACTGCCCGTGCCACGGGTCGCGGTACGCCGCGGACGGCAAGCTCCTGCACGGCCCGGCGACGGAGGGGTTGAAGAAGGCGGAATAGTGGGACGGGAGTGGCGACCGCCTGACCGACCGGCTATGCTCGGGATGTGCCCCTGCGGAGGTCGTCCCCCGTGACCCGCCTCGTCGCCGCCCTGGCCGTCGCCTCGTCCTTGGCCGTCGCCCCCGCCGCCCCCGTCCCGGAAGCGGCCAGGCGGCCGCTTTACCACCCGACCGAGGTGGGAACCCGCTGGGTCTATTCGGATGACGAGAACGGGTCGGCCCGGGTCATCACTGCGGCCGATACCAAAGACGGTATGACGACCGTACAGGTGGATAAGGTCCGGGCGGACGGGAAGACCGAGCCGGATGAGGTGGTCGTCGTTTCTGCCGACGGGGTATCCCGGGTTCGGCTCGGTAACATCCCGCTCGACCCCGGCTTCCGGATGCTCGACCTACCCGCCCCGGCCGGGGCGAAGTGGGACGCCACCTTCGCCTTCCGCGGGACCACCATTCGGATGGCAGCGAGGTCGCTTGGCCCGGCCGAGGTGGAGGTGCCGGCCGGGCGGTTCACCGCACTCGGGGCGGAGTACCTGCGGCCGGACGGGGGGCAGACCGTGCAGTATGTGTTCTGGTTCGCCCCCCGGGTTGGGGTGGTCAAGATGACCACCGACGGGAAGCTGACCCGTGAACTGGTCGAGTTCGCCACGCCCGGGAAGAAATGACGCTACGCCGGGGTGTGATCACGTCCCGTTCAACACATGTCCGAGCCGGCTGTGCCCATTCCCGTCCGCGCTCGGCACACGGGTCGGCTTCGGCGGCAGCCGGACGCCCATCGTCAGGTTCTGCTGGAGCTTCACGTCCCGGTTCGGCACGACCCAGCACTCGCCCGTCTCCTGCAAGAAGCAGACGAACAGGACGTAGTGCTCCTGGCTGTAGTCGATGACGAGGTGGGCGTAGGCCGGGCCGCGGGGGGTGTCGACCGGGAGCGGCGGGTTCAGTTGTAGCATCATGGTGGGAATCACCTGCGGGCGGCCGGGTCGGATGACTCGAACCGCCCGCGGGTGTGTACGGCAGATGCCGGACCACCGACCGCCCGCCGCGTGCCGAATCGGCCGGGCCCGATCCGCTACGGCCGGCTCATACGGTTCCCGGGCACGCCCTTCCGGGCTGGAGTCCCGGCTTCAGCCGGTGCGGGCGCCGGACCGGCTGAAGCCGGGACTCCAACCCGGCAGCTACCTCCCGGCGGCCGTTATCACTTCGCCCCGAGCTTCTTGGCCATGTCCTTGAGCGTGTCGGCGTCGAGCGGGGCGGTGAGCTGGGGTTCCGGCTCGAGGTCCGGGGCCGGGGCCCCGTAGTCCTTCGGCAGGTGCTGGAAGGTGCACTCCTTCCCGTCCTCCGGGTGCGGCCCGTTCCAGATCACCCCGGCCTGGGCGTAGTCCTGCGGGCTGTACTGGTACAGCCGCAGGTGCTCGCCGTTCTCCTCGTGCTTGCGGGCCTCGGGGAACTTCTTGTTGCTGATGTCCGGGATCGGCAGGAGCTTGCCGACCGGGACCCCGGACAGCTTCTCCAGGGCCTTCGCGTAGGCGACGATGTGCAGCCCGCCGCGGACCAGCAGGAACCCGATCATCGCCCGGGCGGTCGGGTTGCTGGTGCTCTCGTAGGCGCGAATCTTGTTCGCCCGGGCCCCGCATTCGAGGTGGAAGTTGAACAGCAGGTCCATCTTCAGGTTCCCGGTCGCGGTCACGAACGTCCCGTTCCACGGGTTCCCCTGGCTGTCGACCGGCAGGGCCGTCTGGCCGGCGGCGATCCAGTGGTACGAGTTCCGGGCGTTCTTGATCTCGTCCAGCGGGGCCGACGCCGGGTCCGGGTTCCGCTTGCTCGCCCCGGTCAGGAGCATGTTGATGGTGTAGCTGACCAGCTCGATGTGCCCGTACTCCTCGGCCGCGATGTTCGCCACCAGGTCGTAGAACGGCCGGATCTGGTTCCGCCCCCGCATGTTGAACGACTGGAACGTGTAGTTCATCAGGGTGGACATCTCGCCGTACTTGCCCCCGAGCAGTTCCTGCACGGCGGCGGCGGCGTTCGGGTCCGGGCTGTCCGTCTTCGGCAGCGGGATGAGGATGCGGTCGAGGCGGAGGATCACGGGTGGGGCTCCGGGACGGTGCGGGGGAAGGGCCGAGGGCGAGGGCGTGCAGCGGCCGTGCCGAAGCGAACGGCCGACCGATCGGGCGATTTTCCGGCTGGAGAGGGCTTGCATTCTCGCCGGTGGGGCGCGTGCGGTAGCCCCGTTCCCATACCCGGGAACGGCCGTGCGTCGTGGCCCGCCGGGGGTTAATAAAACCGCATCCGCGGCGGTTGAACCCGGCCGGGTCGGGAGATCACGCCGGCGGCGGGTTTCTCGGAAATGGGCGTTGCCAGGTCGGGTGCCCCCACTACACTCTGGCTTTGCCTCGGACCGCCGGGTGTCACCCGACCGCTCGCACCGGACCGCTCCGATCAAGGGCCGCTCATGGAACCCGCCCCGCCGCCGGTGGCCGACCGGCCGAAATACTCGCCGCCGACCAGCGGGATCGCGGTGGCCTCAGTGTCGCTCGGCTACTTCTCGATGCTGGTCTTCTGGTGGAAGCCGTTCGGGCTGTTGCTGGCGGCGGTCGGGCTGTTGCTCGGGCTGGTGTCGCTGGCGGTCGGCAACCGGGGCGGCCTGCGGAACGAGAACCTGGCCCTGACCGGGACCCTGATCTGCGCCTTCAGCCTCGGGGTCATCAACGCCCTGTACTGGGGCGTGCTGTACGTCATGTGGGGGTACGCCCCGTGGCCCCAAGAGTGGGGCCCGCAGTACTGGCTCGACTCGCTCCGGTGAGCGGCGGCGGGGTGGCGGAGACCGGCGGCGGTAGGGGGACGCGATGGCCCAGATCTTCCCGAAGGCGGTCAACCCGATCGGCCGGATGCTCGTCCTCGGCCTCCCGATGATGTTCGGGGGCACCGCGGTCGGGCTGGCCGCGTTCTACCGGTCGAGCTACGCCACCGGGGTCGGGGAGGTGGTCCCCCAGCCGGTCGCGTTCAGCCACGCCCACCACGTCGGCCAGCTCGGCATCCACTGCCTGTACTGCCACACGTCGGTCGAGGAGTCGTCCTACGCCAACATCCCGCCGACCAAGACGTGCATCAACTGCCACCAGGAGATCTGGACCGGGGCCGACCTGTTGGCCCCGGTCCGGGAGAGCTACAAGACCGACACCCCGATCCCGTGGAACCGGGTCTACAACGTCCCCCACTACGCCTACTTCAACCACGCCATCCACGTCGGCAAGGGGGTCGGGTGCTACTCGTGCCACGGCGAGGTGGACGAGATGAACCTGCTCTGGCAGTCGAAGACGCTCCTGATGGAGTGGTGCATCAACTGCCACCGCAACCCGGAGGAGAACCTCCGGCCCAAGAGCGAGGTGTACAACCTGCGGTGGCAGCCGGGCCGGCCCTTGCCCGACGGCAGCCCGCAGGTGTGGGTCCGGGCCGACCTGCCGAACTACGGCAAGCTCCCGGACGGGTCGGACATGAAGGAGGTGGCCGAGCTGGTCGGCAAGCCCCGGCCGACCACCCAGCGGGAACTCGGCAGGCAGCTCAAGGAGCTGTACCACGTCCGGGACGCGGTCACCCTGATCGGGTGCTCGAACTGCCACCGGTGACGGGCGCGTGGGGTTAGTAGGGCGGGTCGAGGCGGACCGAAGGTCCGCCGAGGCCTGCCGGGGTGGGTGGTGCGGCAGGCCTCGCCGGTCCTGGAGGACCGGCTCGACCCGCCCTACAAGAACGGCCTTCGGGATCAGAGGCGCGAATGAAGCCCGACACCACGGACGCCCAGGCTCCCGCCGCCCCGCCGCTCTGGCTGGGGCTGGAGGAGTACATGGACAGCCCGGCGTTCCGGGCGGCGATGGAGAACGAGTTCCCCGAGGACGCGGCCGAGTGGACCGACCCGGTCAGCCGGCGGAACTTCCTGACCGTGATGGGGGCCGGGCTGGCCCTGGCCGGGGCCGCCGGCTGTTCGCCCCGGCCGGCCGACCGCCGGGTCAACGTTCCGTACACCATCCAGCCGGAGCAGATCACCCCCGGCATCCCGCTCTTCTTCGCCACCGCCCACACCGTCGCCGGGTACGCCACCGGGCTGTTGGTCCGCAGCAACGAGGGCCGGCCCACCAAGGTCGAGGGCAACCCGGACCACCCGTCCAGCCTCGGCGGGACGGGCCCGATCGACCAGGCCAGCCTCCTCGACCTGTACGACCCGGACCGGTCCCAGGAGCCGACCCACTTCGGCGAGGGGACCAGCTACCAGGACGTCGTCCGGGCCGCCCGCCGGCAACTGTTCGACGACGCCGGCCGGCCGAAGGCCGGGGTCCGCCTCCGCGTCCTGACCGGGGCCGTCACCTCCCCGACGCTGGGCGACCAGCTCAACGGCCTGCTCGCGGCCTTCCCCGAGGCCCGCTGGTGCCAGTACGAGGCCTGCGGCCAGGACAACGCCCGGGAGGGGGCCCGGCGGGCGTTCGGCCGCGAGCTGACCGCCGTGTACGACTTCCACAAGGCGGATGTCGTCCTGTCGCTCGACGCCGACTTCCTCGGCACCGGGCCCGGGCACGTCCGCTACTGCCGGGACTTCGCCAGCCGCCGGAAGGTCCGCCAAAACGTCCCGGCTAACAGCACCGAGTACGTCACCGCCGACCGGATGAACCGGCTGTACGTGGTCGAGGCGATGCCGACCGTGACCGGGTCGTCGGCCGACCACCGGCTGCCGCTCCCGGCCAGCCAGGTCGAGGGGTTCGCCCGGGCCCTGGCCGCCCGGCTCGGGGTGGCGGGGGTGCCGGCCGCCGGGACGCTTTCGCCCGAGGCCCAGCGGTGGCTGGAGCCGCTGGCCCGCGACCTCCAGGGGAAGAAGGGGGCGGCGGTCGTGGTGGCCGGCGACGAGCAGCCGCCGAGCCTGCACGCCCTGGCCCACGCGATCAACGCCGCCCTCGGGGCGGTCGGCCAGACGGTCCGGCTCGTCCCGCTGGCCGAGGAGCGGCCGGCCGGGAAGATGATCGACCTGCAAACCCTCGTCCGGGAGATGGGGGGCCAGCAGGTCGACGCCCTGTTGATCCTCGGCGGGACGAACCCCGGCTACACCGCCCCGGTCGACCTCGACTTCGCCGGGGCGATCAAGAAGGTCCCGTTCCGGCTGCACCTGGGGCTGTACCGGGACGAGACGGCGGCGCTGTGCGAGTGGCACCTGAACGACGCCCACTACCTCGAGACCTGGGGCGACGGCCGCGGCTTCGACGGCTCCCCGGCCCTCCAGCAGCCGCTCATCGCCCCGCTTTACGACGGCCACTCGGCCGCCGAGTTCGTGGCCGCCGTGACCGAATCGGTGACCCGCTTCGGCCGCGAACTCGTCCGCGGGTACTGGCGGCGGTGGTACGCCGGGGCCGGCCGGTCGCAGGAGTTCGAGCAGTTCTGGCAGGAGGCCGTCCGGTCGGGGACGGTCGCCGACCCGGCCCGGACCTCGCCCCAGCAAGTTACGCTCGCCGGCAACTGGGCCGAGGGAGCCCCGCCGACCCTGCCTCCCGCTCCGACCGAGGGTAACCTGGAGATCAACTACCGGGTCGACAGCAACCTGTTCGACGGCCGGTACGCGAACAACGGCTGGCTCCAGGAGCTGCCCCACCCGGTCACGCGGATCAGTTGGGACAACGCCGCCTACGTCGGGCTGGCCACGGCCCGGCGGCTCGGGATCGACAAGTTCTTCCGGTGGACGGCCGGCGAGCGGGGCCGGGCCGAGGTGTCGGTGGTCGAGCTGGACCTCGGCGGGCGGAAGGTCAAGGCCCCGCTCTGGGCCGTCCCCGGGCACCCGGAGAACGTCGTCACCGCCCACCTGGGGTACGGCCGGCCGCGGGCCGGGCGGGTCGGCAACCCCAGCCCCTCGGGGACGATCGCCCTCCCGAACCTCGGCCAGGAGGCGAACGCCGGCGGCGAGATGGCCCACGGGTTCAACGCCTACCTGCTGCGGACGGCGGCCGCCCCGGCGTTCGCCGCCGGGCTGACGGCCCGGCCGACCGGGGACGACTACTACCTGGCCTGCGTCCAGGGCAACTGGTCGATGGCCCAGAAGGACCCGATCAGCGGCAAGATTCTCGACCGGGCCCCGGTCCGGCGGATGACGACGGCCGATTACGCCAAGAACCCGTCGTTCCCGAAAATCCCGCCGACCGCGGCCGGGGAGACGGAGGCCATCGCCCTCAACACCCCGAACCGCACCGCGAAGGCGGACGAGCACTCCGGGGCCCAGTACCGCCACGGCTCGACCTACGGCCCGGGCGGCGGCCACGACCACGGCCACGGCGGCGACGGGCACGAGCACGAGCACGGCGGGCACGACAACCGGCTCCTGCCGCTGACCATGTACCACCCGAACGAGCGGCTCTACCCGGACGCCCCCCGGCAGGCCCGGCGGTGGGGGATGGCCATCGACCTGTCGGCCTGCACCGGCTGCAACGCCTGCGTCGTCGCCTGCCAGAGCGAGAACAACCTGCCGGTCGTCGGCAAGCGGGAGGTGACCCGCGGGCA
>JAIEQO010000495.1 GCA_019747655.1 Gemmataceae bacterium
ATGCCGAACTACCCGCAGTGGAAGCCGGGCGACCCGCCGCCGAACGACAAGCTCGTCATCCTCGAAGACACCGACGGCGACGGGAAGGCGGACAAGAGTACCGTCTTCTACGACGAGCTCCACTGCCCGACCGGGTTCGAGTTCTGGAACGGCGGCGTCCTGGTGATGAGCCAGCCCCGCGTCCTCTGGCTCAAGGACACCGACGGGGACGACAAGGCGGACCTCGTCGTCCACCTGTTCGACGGCTGGGCCAGCGACGACACCCACCACCGGGGCGGGTGGGAGTGGAGCCCGGCCGGCCGGCTCCACCTGCTCGAAGGCATCGCCATGAGCACCACCCTGGAGACCCCCTGGGGGCCGCACCGCAGCCAGGGCCAGGGCGGCACCTACGTCATCGACCCGCGGTCGCTCAAGGTCCGGCAGTTCGCCCTGCCCGGCATGTACAACATGTGGTGCTACGTGTTCGACGAGTGGGGCAACGGCATCGTCGGCGACGGCACCACCCCGAACCAGACCTGGGACACCACCCTCTCCGGGGCCCAGTACCCCGGCCGCAAGGGGGTGAACTTCATCCTCCCCAACGGCGAGCGGCCGAACCTCGGGAACGAGTTCCTGGTCAGCCGGCACTTCCCGCCCGAGGTCCAGAAGCAGTTCGTCTACGCCGCCGTCATCACCATGAACGGGCTGCCGCGGTACGACCTGCGGGACGACGGGGCCGGGTTCATGGGCAAGCGGCTGCCCGACCTGATCAAGTCCAGCGACAAGCACTTCCGCCCGGCCGACCCGCAGATCGGGCCGGACGGGGCCCTCTGGTTCGGCGACTGGGCCAACGCCCTGATCGGCCACATGCAGTACAGCCAGCGGGACCCGAGCCGGGACCACACCCGCGGCCGGGTCTACCGCCTCGTCGCCAAAGGCCGGCCGCTGCTCAAGCCCGTCACCCAGCACGGCAAGAGCGTAGAGGAACTGATCCGGCAGCTCGGCGAGTACGAGTGGCGGACCCGCTACCGGGCCCGGCGGGAACTCCGCGACCGGCCGGCCGCCGAGGTGCTGCGGACGGTCAACGAGATGGTCGTCCAGCCGATCATGCAGACCGCCGGGCGCGTCCCGCCCCAGCAGATCAAGGAAGACAACCGCCTCCTGTGTGAAGCGCTCTGGCTGCAAGCCAGCTTCCACGCGGTCGACCCGAGGCTCCTCAAGTTCGCGACCAACGTGAGCACGCCGGAGGCCCGGGCGGCGGCCGTCCGGGTCGCGGCCGACGAGCGGGACTACCTCCCGGCCGGGCTGGCGTTCGACCTGCTGAAGGCCGCCGCGGTGGACGACTTCCCGCGGGCCCGGGCCGAGGCCCTACGGGGGCTCAGCTTCTACGGCACCCCGGAGTCGGTCGCGGCCATGTTGGAGGCCGCCAAGAAGCCGCTCGACTACTGGACTCAGTACATCCTCGACGCCGCCCTGGGGGCGAACGAGCCCGTCTGGCGGGGCGACTTCCTGACCGGCAAGCTCGGCAAAGACAACCCGGCGGTCGAGCGGACGATGACCGACATCCTGTCCCAGTCGAAGGCCGGCGGGGCGGCCGCCCCGCACCTGCGGCTGCTCCTGGGCACCGAGAAGTACGGGGCCGAGACCCGGAACAAGGCCATGACCGCCCTGGGCAACCTGAAGGGGAACGCCACCACCGGCCGGGAGGTGTTCGTCCGCAGTTGCACCGCCTGCCACAAGGTCGGCAACGGGGACGGGCAGGAGTACGGCCCGAACCTGCGGGACGTGGGCAAGCGGCTGACCCGGGCCAAGCTGGTCGAGTCGATCGTCGACCCGAACGCCGAGGTCGAGGCCAAGTACGCCTCCACCCGGGTCGTCACCCTCGGCGGGAAGACCGTCGTGGGCCTGCTGGTCAGCGAGGACAAGAAGCAGCTCGTCATCTTCGACGGCAAGGAGAAGCAGGTCATCCCGGCCGACGACGTGGACAGCAAGACGACGCTCAAGCAGTCGAGCATGCCCGAGGGGCAGGCCGGGGCCATGTCCCCGGCCGAGTTCGTCGACCTGATCGAGTACCTGGCGGCGCAGAAGCAGTAGCCCGACAACTCCGCCCCGGGGTTGCACCCCGGGGTATGCTGTGGCAGCCCTATAGGCTGCGACGCGCTGTCCGCCGACCCTGAAGGGGTCGCACAGCATAGCCCGGGGTGCAACCCCGGGGCCCGCGAGGGACGCCGATGACCGCACTCCTCGCCCTCGCGGCCGCGCTGCCCACGGCGGCCGCCGACCCGAACCCGGGTCACCTCAAGATGGCCCTGGTCAGCCTGAAGGCCCGGTACACCGACGGCCCGGACCCGGAGGCGAACACGGCCGCCCTGCGGGCCAACCTCGACCGCCACCTGCTCTTCATCGACAAGCTGGCCGCCGACGGGGCCGAGTTCGTCGGCTTCCCCGAGCTGTCGGTCAACGGCTACCACTTCTCGCCCACCATGACGTGGCTGGCCCTCGACGGCCCGGAGCTGAAGGTGATCCGGGACAAGGCGGCGGAGAAGCGGGTGTACGTTGCCGTCGGCATCGCCGAGCAGGACCCGGCCGGGAAGCGGTGGAACACCCACGTCGTCGTCGGCCCGGACGGGGCGGTCGCCGGTAAGCACCACAAGATTTGGCTGACCAAAGAGAAGGGGTTCTGCCAGGCCGGGGCCGAGCACCCGGTCTTCCCGGTCAAGGGGTTGAAGGTCGGGATCGCCACCTGCGCCGACGGGACCGACCGGAAGAACCTCGAAGCCCTGGCGGCGAACGGGGCCGAGCTGATCTACGGCCCGCACGCCAACACCACCGGCGGGACCCGGGCCGGGTGGTACAAGTTCCGGGCGGCGTGGGGCGGGCCGGACGGGTGGGTGGCCGGGCTGAAGGTCCACGCCGCCCTGCACAACCACGCCGGGCTGTACGGACCGGAGTTCGACCCGCCCCCCGGGAAGGACGCCAACACCGGCTGGGCCGGCGGGGCGTGGTTCCTCGGCCCGGACGGCACGACGCTCGCCCAGACCCCGACCTCGACCGATAAGGCCGACAGCAAGGAGGCCGTGCTGGTGTTCAACGTCCCGATCCCGGCCCGCTAGGGGCTTCACCGGAGCCGGCGATGACACCCGTCCTTCCGCTCATACTCGCGGCGGTGGGGTGGCCCGGGGGCGACCCGCACCTCCCCGACCCGAACCCCGGCCACCTCCGGGTGGCTTTGGTCAGCATCAAATCGCGCTGGACCGACCTCCCGGACCCGGCGGAGGCGGACGCCGCCCTCCGGGCCAACGTCGCCCGCCACGCCTACTTCGTCCATCAGGCGGCCGCCGCCGGGGCCGAGTTCGTCGGCTTCCCCGAGCTGTCGGTCAACGGCTACCGGTTTTCCGCAGACACCTTCTGGCTTCGGCCGGACGGCCCGGCCCTGCGGCCGCTCCGTGACGCGGCCGCCCGGCGGCGGGTGTACGTGGCCGTCGGCCTCGCGGAACGGGATCCGGCCGGGCGGCGGTGGAACACCCACGCCGTCATCGGCCCGGACGGGCGGCTCGTCGGCAAGCACCACAAGCTCACGTTGACGAGCGAGACCGGGTTCGCCGAGGCCGGGTCCGTGCACACCGTCGTCCCGGTCAAGGGGTTGATGGTGGGCATCGCCACCTGTGCCGACGGGACCGACCGGCACAACCTGGAGGCCCTGGCGCGGGACGGGGCCCGACTCATCTACGCCCCGCACGCCAGCAACGGCGGCCGGTCGCGGGATGGATGGTACCGGTGGCGGGCGAACTGGGCGGGGCCGGACGGGTGGATCGCCGGGTTGAGGGTCCACGCGGCCCTGCACAACCATGCCGGATTGTACAACCTCGACTTCGACCCGCCGGACCGGTCGCCGGCCAACCCGACGTGGGACGGCGGGGCTTGGTTCATCGGCCCGGACGGGAAGACCTTGGCCCAGACGCCGGCCAGCACCGCCCCGGACGACAGCACCGAAGCAATCCTCACCCACAACGTCCCGATCCCGGCTCGTTAGGACCCGCCCGGCAGCCGCCCCTTCGCCGCCTTCGTCTTCTCGTCGTTCCCGGCGGTGGTGATCGGCCCCTCGGCCGCCGTCCCGGCCGGGTACGCCGGCCGCTGGGCCGCCCGGTACGCCTCGACCCGCCGGTGGGCGAGCAAGGCGTGCCCCGTCCGCCGGTCCCGCTCGGCCCGCAGGGCGGCCACGTCCACCGGCCCGACCACGACCTTCTCCCCCGGCCCCGGGTCGGCCTGCGACAGGATGCGGCCGTCGTAGTCCACCACCATGCTCCCGCCCGGCCACGAGAACGGCGGGTAGTTGGTCGCGCTCGCCCCCTGGTTGGCCGCCACCACGCAGGCCACATTCTCCAGCGCCCGGCAGCGGTTCACGACCGTCCACCAGTCCATCGGCGGCGTCGCCCCCCACGGGTCCATGTACGCCGACACCCGGATCAACACCTCGGCCCCCTGCACCGCCAGCTCCCGGATCGCCTCCGGGAAGAGCCAGTCGTAGCAGATCGCACAGCCCAGCACGCCGATCTCGGTCTCGGCCACCGGGAACATCGGCTCGGCGTACCCCGGCAGGTCGTGCGGGCTGGCGTGGACCTCCCACGGCAGCCACGGGTGGACCTTGCGGTACTTGTAAAGGAGTCCGTCCGGGCCGACGAGCGGCGTGCAGTTGAAGACGACGCCCGGGTACTTCGGGTCGGCTTCGAGGAAGCTGCCGCACTGGACGTACAGCCCGTACTCCTTCGCCTTCCGGACGTACCGGTCGGTGTGCTCGTTCGGGACCGGGACGGCCAGCTTGTCGGCCAGCTCCTCCACGGTCTCGTACACCGGGGCGGCGTGGGCGAACTCCGGGAAGACGACCAGCCGCACGTCCCCGAACGGCCGGTAGCCGACGACCGCCCGGTCGATCATGGCCAGCATGTGGGCCGCATGCTGGGCGATCCCGGCCCGCGTGGTGGGGTTCGGGAAGTCGGTCTGGCAGGCGGCGGCGAGGTAGCGGGGCATGCGGGCGTCCCGGGTTGGGGTGGTGCTGCACGGTATACGCCCGGCCGGACCGCCGGGGTTCGGCAGCCCACCGACCGGCCCCGACTCCCCCCGCGCGGGTGAACCGGCCGGCGGCCGGGGACCGACATCCGCCCCCCGCCCGCCCGGACGTTCGTATCCTGTCCCCAACCCCGCATTCCGAACCCGTAGCGACCCCGATGCCCGCCCCCGTCCGCGTCTCGGACCACCCGCTGGTCCGGCACCAACTCGCCCGGCTGCGGGCGGCCGGCACCCCGCCGCCGGAGTTCCGCCGGCTGGTCGCCGGGGTCAGCCGCGTCCTGCTGTGGGAGGCGGCCCGGGACCTGGCCCTGTGGCCGGTCGAGGTGACGACCCCGCTGGCCCGGGTGACGTGCCACGAGCTGGCCGAGAAGGTCGGGCTGGTCCCGGTCTTGCGGGCCGGGCTGGGGATGGCCGAGGCGATGCTCGACGCCCTGCCGGAGGCCGCCGTCTGGCACCTCGGGCTGTACCGCGACCACGCCACGCTCAAGCCGGTGACGTACTACAACAAGCTGCCGCCGAAGCCGGACATGGACCGGGCGTTCGTCCTCGACCCGATGCTGGCCACGGGGGGAAGTGCGATCGCGGCCATCGACATCCTGAAGGGGCACGGTACGCCGAAGGTGGCGTTCGTCGGGATCATCGCCGCCCCGGAGGGGGTGGCCGCCCTGCAAGACTCCCACCCGGACGTGCCGATCACCCTGGCCGCCCTGGACAGCCACCTGAACGATGTCGGGTACATCGTCCCCGGCCTCGGCGACGCCGGCGACCGGCAGTTCGGCACCAGTTAGGACAGCCCGATGGACCTCCGCCCGGAACTCATGCCGGTGCCGATCGACGACGCCCGCCGCGAGGCGGTGCGGGCCGGCATCGTGCGGATCGAGCAGGCTCTGGACCGGCACGGGGAGGCCGCCGACCTCATCCATGCGTTCAACACGTTCACCGGCCGGGACTACGCGGAGGACATGTTCCGCCACTACTGGCGGTCGATCAGCCTGGACGACTTCGTGCGGCAGGCAGCCCGGCCGAAGCCGGCCCCTGTGGCGAATGTCACACGGGCTGAATTGGCGGAGGTGGTCCGCCGGGCCATGCCCGGGAACGGCGATTCCGAGTACGAAGCCTACATGGAAATCTTCGATGCGAACGTGCCGGCGGCGTGGGCGTCGGGGCTGATCTTCTACCCGCCCGGGTACGATGCAGCGACCAACACGTGGGACGGAGGCCGTCCCATCAGCGAGTACGACCCGACCCCCGAGCAGATCGTCGACTTGGCGCTGGCCGGGCGCGGCGGCGGGTGACTACTTGAGTGACTTGAGGAACCGCTCGAACGCCGGGTAGTGGGTGTCGACCGTCGCCTTCGGGCCGCTGAGGCGGACGTGGGCCACCTCGTCCGGCCCGGCCACCACCGCCCACACCACCCGCTGGTCGTCCCGCACCTCGGTCCTCGACTTCGGGTCGAACGGGGCCGGGTTGTACCGCCACGTCCCGGCCACGTCCAGCAGCGTGATCGTGGCGCCCTTCACCCCGTCCAGCTTCGACACTTTGGCGATGTCGTCGATCGCCTTCCCCTCGGGCACCACGAACTGCCCCTTCCACCGCGGGAACACCTTCTCCGTCTTCGGGTCGCTCTCCGGGAAGACGACCACCTCCGCGTCGCCCGGGCCGCCCTTCTCCCCCGGCAGCTTGAACTGGTGCGACCGCAGCCGGTTGGCCGGCTTTTCGGAGACCCACCCGGCCGGGGCCGGGGCCGACAGCCCGGCCACCTTCACCACCACCGCCTTCGGCTCGTCGGCCGAGACGAACAACACCGGCGAGCACCGCACGCACGACGGCGCCCGGCCGGTGACGAGCCCGTGGGCCAGGCCCAACCCCAACACGAAGAAGAGGACGACGGACGGCCGCATCGAGGGACCCCCGGGGATGGCCCCATTCTACCACCCGGCTATCGTAACCCGCACCCCATCATCCCGCCGAGGTCCCCATGCTCGCTGCCACCGGCATGATCCTGGCGCTGGCCGTCGCCCAGCCGCCCGACCCGCCCAAGGACGCCCCGAAGGGCAAGGACAAGAAGGAAGACAAGGGCCTCCCCCTCGCGGCCCTCAAGCCCCGGCTGGTCGGCCCGGCCGTCACCTCCGGCCGGGTCGTCGGGTTCGCCGTCCACCCCGACGACCGCAGCCACTACTACGTCGCGGTTGCTTCCGGCGGGGTCTGGAAGACGACCAACGCCGGCACCACCTGGACGCCGGTCTTCGACAACGAGGGCTCCTACTCCATCGGCGTCGTCGTCCTCGACCCGAACAACCCGAACACCGTCTGGGTCGGCACCGGCGAGAACAACAGCCAGCGGAGCGTGGCCTACGGCGACGGCGTCTACAAGAGCACCGACGGCGGCCGGTCGTGGACGAACGTCGGCCTCAAGGGCAGCGAACACATCGGCAAGATCGTCATCGACCCCCGGGACTCGGACACCGTCTACGTCGCCGCCCAGGGGCCGCTCTGGGGGCCGGGCGGCGACCGCGGCCTGTACAAGACCACCGACGGCGGCAAGACCTGGAACCAAATCCTCAAGATCGACGAGAACACCGGCGTCACCGACGTGGTGCTCGACCCCCGCAACCCCGACGTCCTCATCGCCGCCAGCTACCAGCGGCGGCGGCACGTCTGGACCATCATCAACGGCGGCCCCGGCTCCGCCGTCCACCGCAGCACCGACGGCGGCAAGACCTGGAAGAAGATCACGGCCGGCCTCCCCGGCGGCGACCTCGGCCGGATCGGGCTGGCCGTCGCCCCGTCCGACCCGTCGACGGTCTATTCGATCGTCGAGGCCGCCGAGAACGGCGGCATCCACCGCAGCACCGACTTCGGCGTCTCCTGGGAGCGGCGGAACCCGTTCTCGGCCCAGAGCCAGTATTACGCACACCTCACGGTGGACCCGGTCAACAAGGACCGCGTCTACGCCATGAACGTGCTGGTCCAGGTGTCCGATGACGGCGGCAAGACCCTCACCTCGCTCGGCGAGCGGAACAAGCACGTCGACAACCACTACCTGTGGATCGACCCGAAGGACCCGAAGTACTACCTGCTCGGCTGCGACGGCGGCATCTACGAGAGCTTCGACCGGGCGGCCAACTGGCACTTCAAGCCGAACCTGCCGGTCACCCAGTTCTACGACGTGGCGTGCGACGAATCCGGCCCGTTCTACCACGTCTACGGCGGCACCCAGGACAACTTCACCCTCGGCGGCCCGGCCCGCTCCCGGTCCGCCAACGGCATCACCAACGCCGACTGGTTCGTCACCCAGGGCGGCGACGGGTTCCACTGCAAGGTCGACCCGACCGACCCGAACACCGTCTACAGCACCCTCCAGTACGGCGCCCTCTGCCGGTACGACCGGCGGACCGGCCAGCGGGTGCAAATCCAGCCCCAGGCCGCCCCGGGACAGGCCCCCCTGCGGTGGAACTGGGACAGCCCGCTGACCCTCTCGCCGCACGACCCGAAGCGGCTGTACTTCGCGGCCAACATCCTCTTCCGCAGCGACGACCGGGGCGACTCGTGGCGGCCGGTCAGCCCCGACCTGACCCGCCAGCTCGACCGCGACAAGCTCGCGGTGATGGGCAAGGTGTGGGGGCCGGACGCCGTCTTCAAGCACGGCTCGACCAGCTTCTACGGCAACTGCGTGGCCCTGGCCGAGTCGCCCAAGAAGGAAGGCCTGATCTACGTCGGCACCGACGACGGGCTGATCCAGGTCTCCGACGACGCCGGCCCCGGGTGGCGGCAGGTGGCGACGTTCCCCGGCGTCCCGGAGAAGACCTACGTGAGCAAGCTGGTAGCCTCCCAGCACGACCCGCTGACCGTGTACGCCAGCTTCGACAACCACAAGAACAGCGACTTCGCCCCGTACCTGCTCAAGAGCACGGACGCCGGGCGGACCTGGGCCAGCATCGCCGGCGACCTGCCGGCCCGCGGCACCGTCTACGCCATCGCCGAGGACCACGTCGACCCGGACCTGCTCTTCTGCGGCACCGAGTTCGGGCTGTACGTCACCGTCGACGGCGGCAAGAAGTGGCAGCGCATCAAGAACGGCCTGCCGACCATCCAGGTCAAGGACCTGGCCGTCCAGCGGAAGGTGGACGACCTCGTCATCGGCACCTTCGGCCGGGGCATCTACATCCTCGACGACTACTCGCCGCTCCGGAAGCTCGACACCGACATCTCGGTCTTCAACCGGCCCGCCGTCCTGTTCCCGGTCCGGGACGCGGTCCTCTACATCCCGTCGGTCCCGTACGGCGGGTCGGGCAAGGCGTTCCAGGGGGCCAGCTTCTACACCGCCGACAACCCCCCGGCCGGGGCCGCCTTCACCTACCACCTCAAGGAAGGGCTGAAGTCGAAGCGGCAGAAGCGGAAGGACGCCGAGCGCGAAGCCGCGAAGGCCGGCAAGCCGGCCCCGTACCCCACGCCCGACGAGCTGCGGGCCGAGGCCGAGGAGGAAGCCCCGGCCGTGTTCATCGAAGTCCGCGACCAAGACAACACCCTGGTCCGGACCGTCTTCGGCCCGGCCGGCGAGGGGTTGCATCGGGTGACGTGGGACATCCGCGACCCGGCGGCGACGCTCCCGGCCGCCGGCGCCCGCGGCCCGGTGGAAGACGATGACGACGACTTCGGGCCGCGGGGCTCCGGGCCGCTGGTCGCCCCCGGCAAGTACACCGCCCGGCTGTTCAAGCGGGTCGGCGGGGAGGCCACATCGATCGCCGGGCCGGTCCAGTTCAACGTCGTCCTGGATACCCTCGTGAAGGCCGACCCGGCGGACGTGGCGGCCCAGGTGAAGTTCCACCGCGAGGTCCTGCGGCTCCAGCGGGCCGTCACCGGGGCGTCCGGGGTCTCGACGGAGGTGGGCAACCGGCTGGAGCAAATCCGCCGGGCCCTCGACGCCGCCGCGAAGGCCGACGAGGGGACGAAGAAGGACGTGCGGGCCTTGATCGCCCAAAACCGCGACATCCAGCGGGCCCTGCGGGGCGACAACGTCCTCCGCGGCCGGAACGAGAACGTCCCCACGTCGATCGCCGAGCGGGTGTCGGTCGCCGGCGGGGCGGCGGCCCGCTACCTGGGCAAGCCGACCGGCACCCAGCGGGAGGAGTACGCGGCGGCCGGGAAGGAGTTCGCGGCCGAGCTGAAGAAGCTGCGGCAACTGGCCGAAACCGACCTGCCGAACCTGGAGAAGAAGCTCGACCGGCTCGACGCCCCGTGGACCCCCGGCCGGCTGCCCGCCTGGGATGGTCCGGGTAAGTGAGGAAGAAGATTTTTTGACAGGATCAACAGGATAGACAGGATTAAATACAAAAATATGATTTGATTTTGTATTTAATCCTGTCTATCCTGTTGATCCTGTCAAAAAATCTTGCCTGCCTCAGCCGAGCCGACCAGCGGGGCCCGGCAGACGGAGTTCTCGCACACGTAGGTCGTGACCCTCCCGCCGACCGTCGGCCGGTCCTTGAGCAACCCGACCTCGGCCGGCGGGTCGCCCGTTGACGGGTCGTGGTACGCTACCACCCGGTTCGGGTGGAACCCCCGTCGGACCAGCCGCAGCACCTCGGCCGTCTCCGGGTCGGCAGCGTGGCCGACGACGGCCACCTCGTCCACCGGCCCGAGGTGGAAGTCGAGGGCCACCAGCATCTGCCCGAACGCCGCCGGGGCCTCGGCCATCCCGCCCCGGAAGCCCCGCAAGGTCTCCTCGGCCTTCGCGGCGAAGTCTTGCCGGCCGGTCAGCTTGACCAGCCGGAGCAGGGCCGTGACGGCGACCGCGTTCCCGCTCGGGGTCGACCCGTCGCGCGTCTCCTTCATCCGGGCGATCAGCTTCTCGTGGTCGTCGGCGGTGGTGAAGAACCCCGGCCCGGCCGGGTCGGCGAAGTGCTTGAGGATGACATCGCACAGCCCGACCGCGGCCCGGACGTACCGGGCGTCGAACGTCGCCTCGTAGAGGGTGACGAGGGCGTCGGCGAGGTAGGCGTAGTCTTCGAGGTAGCCGGCCAGCTTGGCCGGCTGGCCGACCCCGGCCGTCCGGTAGAGCCGGCCGTCGGTGCCGCGGAGGTTGGCGAGCAGGTAGTCCGCGGCCCGGCGGGCGGCGTCGAGGTACTTGGCCTCCCCGAACGCGGTGCCGGCCCGGGCCATCGCCCCGATCATCAGTCCGTTCCACGCGGTCAGAATCTTCTCGTCCCGGCCCGGCCAGACCCGCTTCGACCGGACCGCGTACAGCTTGCACTTGGCCTCGCCGAGCTTGGCCCGGAAGTCCTCGACCGACAGCCCGAACCGGCGTGCGTCGTCCTCGTCCGGCCGGGCCCGGAAGAGGATGTTGTGCCCCTCGAAGTTGCCCCGTTCGGTCACGCCCCAGACCTTGCACGCGAACTCGCCCAGCTCCGGCCCCAACACGTCGCGGATTTCGGACTCACTCCAGACGGTGAACTTCCCCTCCTCGCCCTCGCTGTCGGCGTCTTGGGCGGAGAAGAACGCCCCGGGCGGGCTCGTCATCTCCCGCAACACATAGCCCAACGTCTCCTCGGCGATCTGCCGGTAGAACGGCTCGCCGGACGCCTGCCACGCCTCGACATACGCCTCGGTCAACAGGGCGTTGTCGTAGAGCATCTTCTCGAAGTGCGGGACCAGCCACCGCTCGTCGACGCTGTACCGGGCGAACCCGCCGCCGAGCTGGTCGTACATCCCGCCCCGGGCCATCTTGTCGAGGGTGAGGCGGGCCATCTTGAGCGGCTGCTCGTCGCCGAACCGGGCGGCCAGCCGCAGGAGCAGCTTCAGGTCGACGGCGTGGGGGAACTTGGGGGCGTGCCCGAACCCGCCGTGGACCGGGTCGAACGACCGTTGGAGGGCCGCCCGGGCGCCGGCCAGGAGGTCCGGCCCGAGGTCGCCGGCGGCGACCTCGGCTTGGCCCCGGTCGTTCAGGAACTCGGCCACGCTCTTGCCGACCTCGGTGACGCGCTCGCGGTTGTTCTGCCAGGCGTCGATGATGCCGGCGAGTAGCCGCTTGAAGCTCGGCCGGCCGTAGCTGTCCCGGGGCGGGTAGTAGGTGCCGGCGTAGAACGGGGTCAGGTCCGGCGTCAGGAAGACGGACAGCGGCCAGCCCCCGCCCTCCCGGGTCAGGGCCTGGAGGGCGGTCATGTAGATGGCGTCGATGTCCGGCCGCTCCTCGCGGTCCACCTTCACGCAGACGAAATGCTCGTTCATGACCTGGGCGGTGGCCTCGTCCTCGAAGCTCTCGTGCTCCATGACGTGGCACCAGTGGCAGGCCGAGTAGCCGATCGACAGGAAGATCGGGCGGTCGAGTTCCTTGGCCCGGGCCAGCGCCTCCGGCCCCCACGGGAACCAGTCGACCGGGTTGCCGGCGTGCTGGCGGAGGTACAGGCTGGTCTCGGCGGCCAGCCGATTGGGGGTACGGGTCGGGGCAGACATGGGTGGCTCCCGGGGGCGGGGTGATTGTACCCGCACGATCCGGGCCGGTCCGACCCGCCGGGCTTGACCGTGGCGAGTTATAGTGTACAATTAACCAGTTGCAATCCCCCGGTCGGCCGGGGCGATCGGTGGCGAGGGTCATAGCCCGTGACCGGATACGGCAACGGACGGGCAGTGTCGGAAGGGCGGGATGGTAAACAGTTTGGAGCGGAAAAATGGCCCGACCGTTGCCGCCTCCCCGCACACTCAACCCCCTTCGGCCGAGCGGAAGTCATACCCCAGTAGGCGGTTCGGTAGACCGGTGGGGGACGCAAAAAAACGGGGGGGAGGGGCACCCCTCGAAGGGCCGAAACCCCGGCGAAACGACACATCCGCACGGCGGGTTTGGTAGGATGGGTGGTGGCTTCCGGAGGGCTCTCATGCGACTGCTCGTGGCCGCGACGCTCGTTGCCGTGTTCGCCGTGCCGGGGGGTGCCCGCCAGCCGGCCGACCCGCCGGAGGCCCCGGCCGACCGGGTGAAGATGGACGAGCCGACCAAGGAGGCGGTGGACAAGGCCCTGCGGTGGCTGCGGGACCAGCAGGCGGCCGACGGGTCGTGGGGGAACCAGTCGAAGACGGCCATGACGGCGTTCGCCGTGCTGGCGTTCATGGCCAACGGCCACGCCCCGAACCAGGGGGACTACGGCAAGGAGGTGGCCAAGGGGGTGCGGTACTTGTGCGCCTGCACCCGGGAGGACGGGTACATCCTCAGCCCCGGCGGGGGGAACATGTACTGCCACGGGATGGCGACCCTGGCCCTGACCCAGGCGTTCGGCATGTCCCCGGACGAGGACGTGAAGAAGTGCCTGAAGCGGGCGGTCGACCTCATCATCCGGACCCAGAACCACGAGGGCGGGTGGCGGTACGACCCGGCCCCGACCGGGGCCGACATCTCGGTCACGATCATGCAGATGATGGCCCTGCGGGGGGCCAAGGACAGCGGCCTCCAGGTCCCCGACCGGGCGATGGACGAGGCCGTCAAGTACGTCAACCGGTGCTACGACCGGCGGTCGGGCGGGTACCGGTACCAGCCGTACTCGCCCGGGGCCGGGTTCGCCCGGACGGCCGCCGGGGTGTGCGTGCTGCAGCTCCGCGGCGAGTACGACGCGGACGAGATCAACAAGGCGGTCGAGTTCCTGGAGCGGACCGGGGACGACGGCGGGCACTACTGGTACGGCCACTACTACGCGGCCCACGCCCTGAACCAGGTCGGCGGGGAGGTGTGGGAGCGGTACTACGCCCGGATGAAGAAGTCGCTCCTGGCCCGGCAGAAGGCCGGCGGGGAGTGGTACGACCAGCGGCGGGAGTTCGGGTACGGGCCGGTCTACTCGACGGCCATCGCCGTCCTCATCCTGAGCGTCCCCACCCACTACCTGCCGATTTATCAGAAGTAGGGGCGGGAAGACGGATTAACCACAGAGTCACAGAGGGCACCGAGCGGACGGGAAGAAATGACAGAGCGAGGTACAAAACCCTGGTCTTCCTCGGCTCCGTGGTCTCTGTGACTCTGTGGTTAATCTTTGTCTTTGCCGTCGATCCCGACCAGCCAGGCGGCGGCCACGGCGTCCGATGGCATCCGCCAGTCGCCCCGCGGGGACAGGCTGACCGACCCGACCTTCGGCCCGTCCGGCAGGCAGCTCCGCTTGAACTGGTTCGCAAAGAACCGCTTCAGGAACACCCGCAGCCAGTCCCGCACCTCGGCCGGGGTGTAGTCCCGGCCGAACTTGGCGTGCGACGCCAGGAACAGCACCTTCGCCGGGTCGGCCCCCCAGCGGAGGGTGTGGTAGAGGAAGAAGTCCACGAGTTCGTAAGGGCCGACCGTGGCCTCGGTCGCCTGGGCAATCTCGCCGGTGGCCGAGGTCGGCAGCAGTTCCGGCGAGACCGGCGTGGCCGCGATGTCGAGCAGGGTCCGCCGGGCGTCGCCGTCGAACTCGTTCTCGGCGGCCCACGTCACCAGGAATTTCACCAGCGTCTTCGGGATGCTGACGTTCGGGTTGTACATGCTCATGTGGTCGGCGTTGTACGTCGTCCACCCGAGGGCCAGCTCCGACAGGTCGCCGGTGCCGATCACGAACCCCGAGTTCATCAGCAGGCTGGTCCGGACCCGGGCCTGGACGTTCTCGAAGACGAGGTCGTTGCGGCGGTCGGCCGGCAGGTGCCGCAGCTTCTCGGACAGCGACTCGACCGACTCGCCGTCGAGCGGCAGGCCGAACGGCGAGTGCCCGAGGGCTTTCATCTGGTCGAGGCAGATGGCCCGGATGTCGGCCTCGCGGGCCGAGATGCCGAGGGCCGTCATCAGGGCGTGGGCGTTCCCCTTCGTCCGGCTGGTCGTGCCGAACCCGGGCATCGTCACGGCCTTGACCCGGTCGCGGGGGACGCCGAGGGCGTCCATCGTCTTGCAGGTGACGATCAGGGCCAGCGTGGAGTCGAGCCCGCCGGACACGCCGATCGAGACGGCCGGGGTGCCGGCGTGGTGGAGCCGCTTGGCCAGGCCGGCGAGTTGGGTGTGGAAGATTTCGTCGCAGCGGTCCTTGAGGGTGGCCGGGTCCTTCGGGACGAACGGGTGGGCGTCCACCGCCCGGAGCAGCTTCGGCTCGCGGGGCGACACCTCCAGCCCGAACGGGACCCGGCGGAACGGCTCGGCGAAGTCGCGGCGGGCGTCGTTGAAGGTGTTGGATTGCATCCGGTCGTGCCGGAACCGGTCGAGGTCGAGGTCGGCGACGAGGAACTGGTTGCCGGGCCGGAACCGCGGGGCCTCGGCCACAATGGTGCCGTTCTCGGCGATGAGGTGATGGCCGCCGAAGACGAGGTCGGTGGTCGATTCGCCCACCCCGGCCGCGGCGTAAACGTACCCAGCCAGACACCGGCCGCTCTGCCCGCCGACCAGCTCCCGCCGGTAGCCGCCCTTGCCGATCACCTCGTTGCTGGCGGACAGGTTCGCCAGCACGGTCGCCCCCGCGAGGGCTTGCACGCTGCTGGGGGGCACCGGGGCCCACAGGTCTTCACAGATTTCGACGCCGAGAACGAAGTCGGGCAGGTTAGAGCAGGCGAACAAGAGGTCGGTGCCGAACGGGACGGGCCGGCTGCCGAACCGGACCTCCCGGGACACGGCGTTGGCGGCCGGGCTGTAGTACCGGGCGTCGTAGAACTCCTTGTAGTTCGGCAGGTACGACTTGGGGACGACGCCGAGGAGGTCGCCGGCGTGGAACACGGCCGCGGCGTTGAAGAGCTGGCCGTCGACGGCGACCGGCAGGCCGACCACGGCGACCCCGCGGAACACCCCCCTCGCCTGGGTGACGAGTTGGTGCAGCTCGATCGCGGCGGCGTGCGGGAGGGTGGTGGAGTGGAACAGGTCGCCGCAGGTGTAGCCGGTCAGCCCCATCTCGGGGAAGACGGCGAGGTTGACGCCCTGCTTCTCGGCGTCGGCGAGGAGTTCGAGGGTCCGGGCGGCGTTGAACGCCGGGTCGGCGACCCGGAGGTCGGTGCTCGCGGCCGCGACGCGGAGGAAGCCGTGGTGGGTGTGCATGGGCGGTCAGATGAGAACGACCCGGATGCCGGTGTATTTTGCGAGGTTCGGCTCGTTGGTCAGGAACACGTCGCACCCGGCTTGGACTGCGGCCGCGAGGTTGGTGGCGTCCGGCGTCTTGAACCCGTGCTGGGCGCGGATGGCGGTCACCCGGTCGAACACCGGCCGGTCGAGCGGGACCATCTCGGTCACCTGCAACCGGAAGTAGTCCTCGAACTCGGCGATCAGGGCGTGGTCGGCGTTCCGGACCGGCCGGACCAGCGTTTCGGACCGGACGAGTTCGCTGGACACGAGGTCGCCGGGGTGGGCGTTCAGCGCCGCCTCCGCCCGCGGGCCGAACGTCGCGTGTTGCTCGATGAGGTAGATCACAACCACCGCGTCCGGGAACACCCGCATACCGCCTCCCTACTCGCCCCGAAGTTCCCGGATGTCTGCGTCGATCTCCTCGGCCGGCCGAGGCACGAACCCGCGGGCGTCCTGTTGCCGGCGGAGTTCGGCCAGCCATTCCGTGAACGACGGCCTCGGGCCGCCCGTCGGTTCCGGCTCAAGTACCGTTACCGTCACCGCCACCCGGCCGGCGGTAACTGGCAGCGGATCGTCGAGCCGGACGGTCATGCCGTCGGCCAGCGTCCCGGTCATGACGAAGCTTTGTATCATGGCGTGCCCTCCGGTGTCATCATACCAAGCCGCGTCCGGGCGGCGGCGACCTCGGCCGCCTGCATCGAGCGGAACCGCTCCAGCCATTCGGCCACCTTCGGTGACGGCTCCCACCGCACATACCGCCCCCAGGTCCGGTCGGCCCGGGCGGCTTGGTCCGGGAACAATTCGCCGTAGACGATCCGCCCCTGGTCCACCAGCTTCACGAACAGCGGCTCGCCGTCGATCGCCTCGGACACGTCCGCGACGACCAGCACGTCACCCCGGCCGTGCACCCGCAGCCGGCCGGGCAGCGTCTCCTTGCCCGGCGAGTTCGAAAACTTGATGTTCGGCCGGTCGCCCGTCGCCGTCCGCTTGAACGCCGCCGACACCGTGTCCCGGTGGACCAGCCGCCACCAGTACCCGCCGGCCCCGGGGAAGAGCATGGTCGGCTCCTCGCCGGTCTTCTCCCGGAACAGGTCGTACACCTTCCGCACCTGCTCCGGCGACACCTCGTCCTCGAACACGATCGTCCGCGGCGTTACCCCGGCCCTCCGCACCGCGTCGAAGTACAGGACGCACTGACCGGCGATGTCGCCGCTGTCCACCCGGACGCCGACGCGGTCGGTCTCGGGGTGGTTACGAATCACCCGCAGGGCGTTCTCCAAGCCGACGGTTTCGGCATCGACGAGGTCGCACAGGAGCGACGCCGAGCCCATCCGGCCGACAAACCGGTCCATCATCTCGTACTCGGCCGCGGCCAGCGTCTTGTCGAAGCTCTGGGCGGCGCACATCATCTCGTGGCCGATGGTGCCGACCGACTGGAACAGCTCGGGGTACAAGAACTCGGCGGTATCGTTCGAGGTGAGCCGGCCGGTCCCGCCGCTGCCGACGTACCGGGCCAAGAGCAGGACGAGGTTGTTGACCTCGGCCGGGGCCGACCGCAGCCCGAACTCGGCGTCCCGCGGGGTAGCCTCCCGCATCAGCCGGGCCTTCGTGGCCTGGATGACCGGGGCGAAGTACCGGCACATGGCCGGCTCGACGTAGGAGACGGCCCCGCCCGGCCCCTCGAACGCCAGACACGGGACGCCGGCCAGTAACGTCTGCCCGCCGGGGAAGCCCCAGACATCGATGGGCAGCCGGATGTCGTCGCCGGGCTGGGTGGAGAGGATGGCGTCCCAGACCTCGTGCGGGAACGCCTTGACGGCCGACCGGTCGGCGTACCACCGCCGGGCCAGCTCGACGTCGGCCCGCTTCAGCGGCCGGTCGAACCACTGGGCTAGCATGGCCTCGTGGCCGGCCATGACGAGCCGGTTGTTCGCCCCGGGCTCGGGCAACCCTCTGCGGAAGGTGAGGGTGTAGCAGGCCGGCTCGAGGGCCACGTCGGGCACCGCGGCCCACATCGTCCGCTTGTACGTGTCGGTCCCGCCGGGCCACCCGCCGAGCAGGAACAGCTTGCCGAAGAACTCGGCCCGCATCGCCTCCCGCTTGGCCGCGAACGGGTCGGACATGGGTGGCGTTACCCGTGTTGTTTCCGATACTCGGTCGTCAGCACCCCGGCGAAGCCCCAATTCTCGGGGTCGACCTCGTCGATGACGATGTGGGTGTGCTCCGGCTTCTTGCCGAGGATTCGGACCAGGGTGTCGGTGATCTCGGCGACCAGTCGGGCCTTCTGCTCGGCCGTCGCCCCGTCCCGGGTGATCTTCACGTTCACGTAGGGCACGCCGGCCTCCTACTCCTGGTCGATCGTCAGCGAGGCGACGATCGCCCGGAGCACCGGGTCGTGTTGCTCGCGGTCGTACTCGCCGACTTGGGCCAGCACCAACAGCGGCCCGGCCGTCGTGTCCAGGCAGCGGGTCCGGCACACAACCGACGTATCGACGGTCAGGAAGTCGATGTCGTGGCCGATGGCCGCCGTCCCGCCGATCGTCTCGACCGCGTTCTCGGCGTCCAGCTCCTTGTACTCGGCCTTCAGGGCGGCGAGGGCCTGGTCGGCGAGGTCGGCCGGGGTGTCGGCGTCCGGCCGGACCGAGACGAACAGGAACGCCGACTCCGGGCTCTGCACCGTGACCGACCAGCCGCCGTCCCCGGCGTCGGGGTCGTCCCCGGCCTCGGCCGACCAGTTCGCGGGGTACTGGAACCGGACCCCGTCCCGCTCGAAAAGTTTCATGTTTCGAGTTTGGAGTTTCGAGTTCCAGACCCTCAGTCCCACCCGCTTTGACCCGCCGGCGGTCCGTCGCCCGGGCCGAGCGGACCGAGTTGGCCCAGCCACCAACGCACTAGCATCCACGCGGCTGCAACGACCCCGCCGACCGCGAGCACCGTTGTCGCCGTGACGAGGTAGAAGCCGAACGACGGCACCCACTGCGGCTGGCCGTCGTCATCGCCGGCACCGGGCATCAGACGACCCCTACCCGACTCGAGACTTCAAACTCGAAACTCGAAACTTTACCTCGGTTCGGCCACGAACGTCGGGACGATCGACCCGCCGGAGGCGACGTTCACCGGGGCCGCGTCCGCGATCCGGGTCAGGCACCCGTGCATGAACGCCCCGAACCCGACGAACGGGCCGGTCTCGACCAACCGGTCTCGGACGACCAGCGACCCGCCCTCGAATGCCGGGTACGGCTCGGCCGGCAGGTCCACCCGCTCCTGGACCACGAACGGCTCGGCCAGAGCCGCCCGCACCGCCGCCTCCCACGCCCCCTGATCGACCGTCCAGCCGATCACCGTCCCCTCGGCCCCGTGCCCGGCGTTCGGCCGCAGCACCAGCCGGTCCTTGTTGGCCACCACGAACGGGACCAACTCGACCTCCCGGCCGGCGAACACGGTCTTCCGCTCCTCGACCACCCGGGTCCACGGGACGTGGTCGGCGATCACCGCCCGCTGCTTCGGGGTGAACAGGTCGGCCGTCCGCTCGTCGGACAGGACCGCCACCGCCGCCTTCTTGTTGAGCAGCACGCTGCGGAACGAGTTGACCACGCAGGCCGCCCGGTCCCGGGCCGCCCGGATCAACGGGTTGTCGATCCCGGCCACCGCGACCAGGTCGTCCACCGGCACCCGGCGGTAGACCAGCGTGGCGTGGAAGTCGCCGGCCCAGAGCTTGCCGTCACGGTACTCCAGGTCGCGGGGGTCGACCGTCCGGGCCTCGGCCCCCATCGTCTTGAAGTAGTCGTAGAAGAGGACCAGCTCGGCGAACGCCGGGTCGTCCCGGCGGTCGAGGATGGCCACCCGCGGCGGCTCGGACGAGTGCCCCCGCCAGCGGCGGTACGAGTCGGTCAGGGCGTGCAGCACCCCGCTCCGGGCGATCACCGGCCAGACCTGGAAGTCCCGGCCGAACTCCTGGAACGCCGGCAGGGCGTGGAACAGCCGCGTCAGCGAGTCGGCGTACCCGGCCCCGGCCGGGGCCTCGGCGTTGTACTCGGTGAACCGCAGGTCGGCCCCGGACCCGACGAAGGCGTCGAACCGGCTGGTCGGGGCCGGGTCCGGGTAGCCGGGGTCGATGGCCAGCAGGTCCTCCTCCCAGTCCCTCAGCCGGAGGTGCCGGCGGAACGCCGGGTCGGCCAGGGCCCGGTCCTGGACCGCCCGGAGGGCCGGCAGGAGGTCCCGGACGCGGTCGTGGAGGAAGCGGTACTGGTGGGGGGTGAGGAACCGGGGGCGGAGGACCCGGCAGACCGGCCGGCCGGCGTACACCAGCCCGCGGGCCTCCTGGCCGCGGTCGAGGGCGGCCTGGCTGTCGGCGGCCAGGGCCGGGTCGGCGGTCAGCCGGTCGTGGTACGCCCGGACGGCGTCGGCGGTCATGACGGCCTCCGGGCGTCAGCGGGGGCGTTTCTTCCGCCGGGTGCCGGCCGCGAACACGTCGGCCAGCGGAAGCCGGAACCCGGGCACCACCCTTCCGCCGTCGAGCACCCCGGCCGCGTCCAACTCCTCGAACGTTTTGGCCGCGGTGTGGACACGGGCGGTCTTGGTGCGGGGGTTAATGACCCAGGCGAGCTCGACCCCGGCGTCGAAATACTCGCCGAGCTTGCGGGCGATCTCGGCCCGGGTGTTCTTCCGGCTCAGCACCTCGACCGCCAGAGTCGGGATGACCCGGCTCACGGCGTCGGTCGGGAACTCGTCGCCGGGCACTCGCTCCCACGGGACGAAACTCACGTCCGGCAGGCGGACGAGGCCGATGTTGAACCGGAACGGGGTGTCGGCCGGGAACACGAGGCCGAGGTCGTGGTCCTCGGCGTAGTTCCCGAGCCGGCGGGACAACAACCCCCCCTGCAGCCCCTCGGGTGCGCCCACGGCCTTCTCCACCAGGACGCCGTCGATCAACTCGCAGAGCAGCTTCGGCTCGCCGTCCAAGGCGGCGATCAAGTCCGCCTCCGTGGCGGTGCCCGGGGCCGGCTTGAGCCGGACGCGAGACGCCGGGATGCCGCCGAGGCGGTCGAGCAAGTCGGACACGGTTTCGGCCGGGCTGGCAATCATCACGGCCTCGCGGTCAGGGCCGGGGGCGTCGTGCCCCGGCGTCGGTCATTTTACAGATCAGGCCGCGGCGTATTTCTCCCGCAGCTTGTCCAGGAACTTCTTGCTCTGGGCCGTCACCTCCCAGGCGTTCGGCCAGAAGCACAGGTCGACCGTCCACCAGTCGTGCGGCACCCCGGCCGCCTGCATCGCCGGGGTCAGCCTGTCGAAGTCCAGCTTGCCCGTCCCGAACGGGTTGTGGGTCGAGGTGTTGTGCTCGTTCAGGCTACCGTCCGAGTCGATCACGTGGATGTGGGTGATCTTCCCCTTCAGCTTCTCCAAAAGCTCCAGCTCGCCGCCGGGCAGGGTCTCCTTCCCGCCGACGTGGTTGGCCCCGACGGCCGCACACATGTGGGCGTGGCAGGTGTCGTACAGCACCCCGAAGTTCTTGTTCCCCTTGTTCCGGACTTGGTCCACCAGCCCGACGATCTCCGACGGCTTGTTGAACGCGAACCCCGGCTCGAACTCCCAGCAGACGTTCAGCCCGTAGTCCGCGGCCATCTTGCTGGCCTTGTCCCACACGGCCGCCAGCCGGTCCATCCCCTTCGCCGCCCCGATCTTCTGCCCCTCGGCGTCCTTCTCGAAGTAATCCGGGCCGACCACCGTATCGACCCGGATCGTCTTGGCGTCGAGTTCGCTGGCGAACGCACACCAGCCGAGGAAGGCGGTCAGGTACGCGGCCGGGATTTCGTCCAGGATGGACACCCCGGGCGTCTTGAACGCCCACAGGTCCACCGCGATCCCGGACAGGGCCAGCCCGTGGTCGGCGATCGTCTTCTTCAGCTTCTGGCGGTCGGCCCGGGTCGGGTGGGTGGCCGGGCTCGGGTGCGGGCCGAAGCTGCCCAGCTCGACCCCGTCGTACCCGAGGTCCTGGAGTTTGTGCAGGATTTGGTGGAAGTCGGTGGTCGGCACGTCCTGGTTGAACAGGTACGCCCAGGTGCCGATCGAGATGCGGGCCTTGGCCATCGGACGGGCCTCCGGGGAGGGGTGCTACGGGGGTCTGTGAAGTTGTATGGGCGGCGCGGGCGGTCCGGACCGGGACCCCGGCCGGCGGGCCGGCAACCGACCTCGACGGTGGGGCCCGGGGGCTTATTCTCCCACCTCACCCCGCGGCATGTCCTAAGCTGAAAGGGACTCGCCGCATGGGTGGTATCGTCCGGAAGATCGGTTGTAGCCCCGACTTCCGCGCCGGGCAAGCAGAAACCGGCCCCGCCGGGGCGGTTTCCCCGGCGGGGTAACGGGTTCGTCACACCGGCCCCGGTTTCCGGCCGGCCGCGCAAGTTTCACCCCCCCGGTGCGAACTTCGTGGTAGGCCGGGCGTCTTACTTGGGGCCGGCCCAGAGGCAAAGAGGGAGGGGAAAAAGTCGTGAGTAGCAACTTGCTAAACTGTTTGAATGACGACCGCGGGACCGGCCTGGCCCTGCGGAAGGCCCCGCGGGTGGTGTTCGGCGGCGGGCCGGGGTTCGCCGACCGGGTGTCCGTCCCGTTCCGGCTGCTCGGGTGGGATGTTTGCACGGCCGCCACCGCCGACGAGCTGCACCGGAAGGTGGCCCGGAAGAGCCCGGCGGCGGTGGTCCTGCCGGCCTCGGCCGGGTGCGAGAGCGGGTTCCTGACGGCGGCCAAGCTCCGGCTGGCCAAGCCCCGGCTGCGGGTGGTGCTGGTCGGCGAGCCGACCGGCCGGGCCCGCCGGCTGGCCGGGTTCGTCGGGGCCGGGTTCGCCACCGAGGACACCGCCGCCGACGCGGTGATGAAGCTGATTTAGGGCAGAAGAAGGATTCACCACAGAGTCACAGAGGGCACCGAGCAGAGGAAGACAGAGTTGTTTTTAACGATCTGTTTTTGTCTGCTCCGTGCTCTCTGTGACTCTGTGGTGAATCTGTTCTATTCCTGCTCATTCCACCTCGAAGATCGCCTCCACCTCGACCGCCATACCGCCCGGCAGGGTGTGGGCCGAGACGGCACTGCGGGCCCCGACCCCGGCGTCGCCGAACACGTCCCGCATCAGCTCCGAGTACCCGTTAATGACCGCCGGGGTGTCGGTGAACGCGGCCGTGCAGTTCACCCACCCGAGCGACTTGACCAGCCGCTTCACCTTGTCCAGCGACCCGAGGGTGTCCCGCAGGGTGGCCAGGATCGCCAGCCCGGTCTGCCGGGCCGCCTCCTTCCCCTGCTCGGTGGTCAGGTTCTCCCCGACCCGGCCGAGGATGAGCGTCTTGTCCGGCTTGAGCGGCCCGTGCCCGGACACGAACAGGAGGTTCCCGGCCCGGACGGCCGGCTTGTACACGGCCACCGGCTTCGGGGCCGGGGGTAGCGTGAGGTGCAGTTCCTGCACCCGCTTCTCGGGGTTACTCGTCATCGCATCGGCCTCCGGGGGATGGCGATGTGATAGGCCCGGGCGAGACCGGGAGCAACTGTTCCGTGCGGTAGGCAGACCCCTCCCCCCGGCCCCCTCCCCTGGGAAGGGAGGGGGAGGAAGCCCCGAGCCGGTCGCCCTCTTTCCCCCCCTCTCCCTGTGGGGGAGGGGGCCGGGGGGAGGGGTCTCCGTTCCGCTACCCCGCCCGATACCGCTCGGCGGCTTCCCCGTTGACGTGCAACCCCAACCCGGGTCCGTCCGGCGGCACCAGCTTGCCGCCCCCGGCGTGCGGGCCGACGTGGAACACGTCGGCGAACCACCCGACCGAATCGACGTGCGGGACGGCCGCCAGCCCGCAGGCCAGGTGAACCCCGACCTCCGGCAGCCGGACCGGCGACACCGCCGCCCCGAACGCCTCGGCCACCGCCGCCACCTTCAGCACCGGGGTGATCCCGCCGAGCCGGCAAACGTCCGGCCGGACGGTCCGCACCGCCCCGTCCCGCAGGACCCGGAAGAACTGGTCCGGGGTCTCGAAGAGCGACCCGACCGCCAGCGGCACCTCGGCCAGGTCGGCCAGCCGGCGGTAGCCGGCGTCGTCCCCGGCCGGGAGCGGGTCCTCGAACCAGTCGACCCCGATGTCCCCGAAGAAGTGGGCCAGGGCGACCGCCGTGTTCAGGTCGAACCGGCCGCCGGCGGCGACGCCCACCCAGCCGCCGTCGCCGAGCCCGTCGGAGACGTCCCGCACCCGGTCCGCGTCCTCCTGCACGTCGCCCCGGCCGACCTCGACCCGCACCCCCATCACCCCGTCCCGGACCAGCGGCCGGGCGTCCTCCAGCACGTCCTCGGCCGGCCGGCCGTGGGGGGCGAGGTCGGACCGGAAGAACGGGGCCGCCGGCCGGACTCCGCCGAGCAGTCGGTGGAGCGACAGCCCGGCCGCCTGCCCCTTCAGGTCCCACAGGGCGATGTCGACGGCGGCGTAGGCCCGGGCCGCCAGCCCGGCGAACCCGACCCCGGCGAACCGCCGCCCGGCCCGGGCGTAGAGCCGGTCGGTGTCGTGCGGGTCCTCGCCGACGACGAGGGCCGGCAGGTCGTGGACGAGCAGGTCGCGGACGGCCCCCGCCCCCGGCCCGAGGCAGTAGGTGAACCCGAGGCCGACCGCCCCGGCGTCGGTCTCGGCGTGGACGAGGAGCAGGTCCGCGGCGTCCGGGCCGGCCGGCTTCGGCCCGCCGAGCGGCACCCGCCCGGGCTTGCCGAGCGGGACCCGCAGGTGGTCGGCGGCGAGCGACGTGATCCGCATCACGAGTCCTTTCGACCGGAATTTTCGACAGGATAACAGGATGAAACAGGATGGAAGGAGACGATTCTCCATCTCGTCCATCCTGTGATCCGGTCCGAACTCTTCTTCCGTCTTGTCAGGAGTTCCACCGACCCGCTACCATGCCGCCCCGCAACGCCCCGGGTGCCCGCATGCCCCCGCCCGACCGCCGGCTGTTCAGCCTCGACGCCCTCCGCGGGCTGGCCGTCCTCATGGTCCTGGCCGCCCACGTCCCGCTGCCCGACGGCTTCGCCCACGGGCCCGGCGGCCGGGTCTTCCGGCTGGGCATTTATGGCGTCGTCCTGTTCTTCGTCCTGTCCGGGTTCCTGATCTCCCGCCTGTTGTACGGCGAACTCGGTCGAACGGGGCGGGTCGATGTCCGCCGGTTCTGGCTCCGCCGCGGGCTGAAGATTTGGCCGGCCTACTACGCCGCCTACGGGGCGGCGTTCGGGCTGGCGCTGGCCCTGGCCGTCCGGGCCGGCGAGCCGGTCGGCCCGAAGTTCGTCGAGGCCGTCCCGAACTTGCTGTTCGTGCAAACCTACGTGTGGCCCGAGACCCGCTGGGACATGTCGTGGTCGCTGGCCGTCGAGGAGCACTTCTACCTGGCCCTGCCGCTGGTGCTGGTCGCGGTCGGGGTGCGGCGGCTGCCGTGGGTCTGCCTGGCCGGGTGCCTGGCCGGGCCGGTGCTGCGGGCCCTGGCCGCCGACCCGGAACTGGCCCGCATCCAGACCCACACCCGGGCCGACGCCCTCTGCCTCGGGGTGCTGCTCGGGTACGCCCACCACTACCACCGCGGCCGGTTCTTTCCCCGGGTGAGGCGGTGGCGGGTGCCGCTCCTGGTACTTGGACCGGCGGCCCTGGCGGTGCCGTTCGTGTGGGGCTACTCGGAGTCACTCGTGATGCGTGCCGGCGGGCTGACGCTCCTCGCCCTCGCGTCGGCCGGGGTGGTGGCGGTGGCGGCCGCGTACCCCGACGCCGGGCGGTTCGCCCGCGGGCCGGTGGGGTGGGCGGCCCGCGGGCTCGGGTGGGTCGGCGTCTACTCGTACACGATCTACCTGGCCCAGGCCGTCACCCTGCCGCTCGTCTGGGCCGGCGGGGACGTGCTCAACCGCCTTTTCGCCCGGCTCTCGGGGCTCGCCCTCGACGTGCGGGGCGTGGCGTTCGTGCTTCTGACGCTGGCCTGGGGCGTAGCCCTGTCCCGGCTGGTGGAGCGGCCGTTCCTGCGGCTCCGCGAGAAGTGGGTGCCGAGCGACCGCAAGCGGGACGAGCGGGTCGTCATCGAGGCGCGGATTCCTGCCCCGGATCGGACCACCACACCGGTCGCGGATCGCACCGGGACGCTCGCGCTCGTGACCAAGGACTGAGGACTGAGGACTGAGGACTACTCCCCGAGGTACGCGGCCCGGACCCGGGGGTCGTTGAGGAGCACCTCGGCCTTGTCCGACAGGGTGACGCGGCCGGTCTCCAGGACGTACCCGCGGTGGGCCACCTTCAGGGCCATCCGGGCGTTCTGCTCGACCAACAGGACCGACACGCCCTGCCGCTTCAGGTCCTTGATGACCTCGAAGATCTGCACCACGATCTGCGGGGCCAGCCCGAGCGACGGCTCGTCCAGCAGTAGCAGCTTCGGCCGGGCCATCAGCGCCCGGGCGATGGCCAGCATCTGCTGCTGGCCGCCGGAGAGCAGCCCGCCGGCCTGGGTCTGCCGCTCCTTCAGGATCGGGAACATCCCGAACGCCTTCTGGATGTCATCTTCCACGCCCTTCGGGTCGGTCCGGGTGAACGCCCCCATCTGGAGGTTTTCCAAGACCGTCAGCCGGGGGAAGATTTTGCGGCCCTCGGGCGACTGGGCCAGCCCGAGCCGGACGATCTGGTGGGCCGGGACCCGCTCGGCCACGAGGTCCCGGCCGTCGAACACGACCCGCCCGGCCCGGGCCTTGACGACGCCCGACAGGGTCATCAGGGTGGTCGTCTTGCCGGCCCCGTTGGCCCCGATGATGGCCACCACCTCGCCCGGGTCGACGTGCAGGGCGACCCGGTGCAGGACGTTGATCGGGCCGTAACCCGCTTCGAGGTTCTCGACCTGTAGCAGCGGAGGCATCAGCTCACCTCCTCCTTGCCACTGGGCCCCGGGGCTTCACCCCGGGCTATGTTGTCGCGGCCCTTCGGGCCTCCGAACCGGGCCTTGAGGGCTGAAAGCCCGACACAGCATAGCCCGGGGTGAAGCCCCGGGTCGTTTCGCCGCGGGGGAGGCATCAGCTCACCTCCTCCTTGCCCAGGTAGGCCTCGATCACCTTCGGGTCGCGGGCGACCTCGGCCGGCGGCCCCTCGGCGATCTTCACCCCGTAGTCGAGCACCGCCACCCGGTCCGAGATGCCCATCACCAGGCTCATGTGGTGCTCGATCAAGAGCACCGTCACGCCCCGGTCGCGGATGCGGCGGATCAGGCCCATCAGGTCGGCCGTCTCGCTCGGGTTCATCCCGGCCGCCGGCTCGTCGAGCAACAGCAACTCCGGGCCGGTGGCCAGCGCCCGGGCGATCTCCAGCCGCCGCTGGTCGCCGTAGGGGAGGTTGCGGGCCAGGTCGTTGTGCCGCCCGGCCAGCCCGACGAAGGCGAGCAGCTCGCCGGCCTTCTTCCGGGCCGCCTCCTCCTCCCGCCGGGCCTTCCCCAGCCCGAGGACGCACAACAGCGGGTGGGCGGTCATCCCCCGGGTCATGGCCACCAGGACGTTCTCGATCACCGTCATCGACTGGAACAGCCGGATGTTCTGGAACGTCCGGGCGATCCCGGCCTGGGAGATCACGTCCGGGGCCCGGCGGGACCGCCGCCAGGTCGCCAGCACCCCGGCCGCCCCGACCACGAACCCGGCGGCCGCGGCGATAACCGCCGTCCCGGCCCGGTCGGCGATGTGCCGGCGGAACGCGGCGAACGCCTTGTCGACCGGGAACGGGGCCTTCGGGTCGGTGTACGGCTCGCGGATCGTGACCTTCCAGAGGGTGTCGATGTTGACCGCGAACAGCAGGGCCGCCGCCGCGGTCAGCAGGCCGACCGCGACCGCCCCGGCGATCACCTTCGCCCCCAGCGGCCGGGCCAAGTCCTTGCCGCGGAACAGCACCCGCCCGTCGGTCGGCTCGTAGATGCCGGTGACGGCGTTGAACACGGTCGTCTTGCCGGCCCCGTTCGGGCCGATGACGGAGAAGATCTGCCCCGGCTCGACGGCCAGGTCGACCCGGTTGACGGCGGTGATCCCGCCGAACCGCATGGTCAGGTTTTCGACGGACAGGAGGGGCATGGCTCGTTCACGGACCCGGGGTTTCACCCCGGGCTAGGTTGTGGCAGCCCTTCAGGCTGCGGTGTCTTCGACCCCGAAGGGGTCGCACAGCATAGCCCGGGGTGAAACCCCGGGACGCATCAGCCCCCCGCCTCCGCCCGGGCCGCGGCGCCCGCGGCCTCCGCCTCCTCCGGGTGCAGCTCGTGCTTCATCCGCTCGGCGGGGAGGACGCCTTCGGGGCGGAACCGCATCATCACGATCAGGGCGGCCCCGAAGATGAACAGCCGCCACCCGCTGACCTTCAGGTACTGCTTGCCGTTCGGGTTGATCTGCTGCTTCTGGAGCCAGGCGTCCAGCTCCGGGGTCAGCACCATGTCGTACCCGATCAAGAGGAACACCCCGAGGATCACCCCGGTCCGGCTCCCCAGCCCGCCCAGGATGACGCAGCACAGGGCGATGATGGACCGGTTGAAGTCGTACCCCTCCGGCCCGCCGGTGGTCTGCTGGACGACGGCGAACAGGGCCCCGGCCAGCCCGGCGATCCCGCCCCCCAGGGCGATGGCCGACAGCTTCAGCCGGGCCGGGCTGAGGCCCATGCACGACGCGGCCAGCTCGTCCTCCCGCAGGGCCACCCACCCCCGCCCGAGCCGGGACCGCTCCAGGTTCCGCAGCCCCAGGCTGGTCAGGGCCAGCACCCCCAGGCAGAGGAAGTAGAAGTACGGGTAGTCGTACCACCGCCGGCCCCACCCCGGGCCGGTCTTCTGGTACGGCCGCAGGTCGGGGTCGGCCACCCCGGGCAAGAGGTCCGGCGTCACCGGGTTCAGCCCCCGGGTCCCCTCGGTGATGCCCTCCAGGTTGCGGATGACGAACGTGACGATCAGCCCGAGCCCCATCGTCACCAGGGCCAGGTAGTCGCCCCGCAGCCGCAGCGTCGGGGCGGTGGTGGCCACCCCCAGGGCGACCGCGGCCAGGACCGCGACCGCCAGCACCACCGGGAACGACTGGTCGAACGGGAACGCCCGGTAGGTCAGGATGCCGGCCGCGTAGGCCCCGACCCCGAAGAACGCCGCGATCCCCAGGTGCAACAGCCCGGCGTACCCGACCACCACGTTCAGCCCCAGCCCGAGCAGGGCGAAGACGAACAGCGGGGTGAGCTGCTGGACCCGGAGGCTGACCTCCTTGTCCGGGACGAACGGGAGGGCGGCCAGGGCCACCAGGGCGGCCGCCGGCCAGTACCGGGCGAGGGCCGTCATACCTTCTCCCGGGTGCGGGCCCCGAGCAGGCCGTTCGGGCGGAAGAGGAGGATCACGATCAGCACCCCGAACACCAGGGCCTCGCTCCAGACGGCCCCGATGTACGCCCCGCCCAGGGCCTTGATGAGGCCGATCAGCACCCCCCCGAGGACCGCCCCGGGGATGTTCCCGATCCCGCCCAGGACGGCCGCGGTGAAGGCGTACAGCCCGTTCTGGAACCCCATCTGGTAGTTCACGTTGGTGAAGTACAGCCCGTAGACCACGCTCCCGACCCCGGCCAGGGCCCCGCCGATGGCGAAGGTGGCGGCGATCACCCGGTCCACGTCGATCCCCATGAGCTGGGCGGCCACCGGGTTCTGGGCGGTCGCCCGCATCGCCTTGCCGAGCGGGGCGTACTTCACGAACACGGTCAGCCCGACCATGACCGGGATGGTCACCAGGACGACCATCAGGTCCTTGGCGGTCAGCCGCAGCCCGGTCCCCTCGGCCAGGTTGGCCCCGACCGGGACGAGGTCCGGGAAGGTCACGTCGGTCGGCCCGAACCAGAACAGCCCGGCGTTCATGAACACGAAGCTGACCCCGATGGCCGAGACCAGCGGGGCCAGCTTGGGGGCGTTGCGGAGGGGCTTGTACACGGCCCGGTCGACGGCCACGTTCAGCCCGGCGCAGAAGAGCGGGACGGCCACCAGGGCGGCGGCGATGGCCAGGTACGCCGTCCCGGTCCCGGCCGCCGCCTCGGTCGCCGCCCCGGCCCACAGGCAGACCTGCAGCGCCAGCATGCAGCCGAGCATGAACAGGTCGCCGTGGGCGAAGTTGATCAGCTCGACGATCCCGTACACCATCGTGTAGCCGAGGGCGATCAGGGCGTACAGCAGCCCGGACACCAGCCCGATCAGGACGAACTGCCCGAACGCGGCGGCCGGGTCGTCGGCGAACAGCGGGGTCATCGGGGTCTCGGGCGAGCCGGGAGCGTGAGCGACCGGAGCGTTGTTCCGGAGTCGTGTCGAGCTGGCGCGGCCGGGGGGGGTGGGCCCCGGGGATGGGGTTATGCGGGGGGAGAACCCCCCCGCGCCCCCACACAC
>JAIEQO010000094.1 GCA_019747655.1 Gemmataceae bacterium
CGTCGGAGAGGTCGCGGCGGTGCATGCAAGATCAGAGGCACGGCCGCCCCCCGCCGATTCAGCAGACAGAACCTAGTGTAGGCTGGCCGGCGAACCGGGAAAATGAAAAACCCCTTGCAGAGCAAGGGGTTTGAAGAGTAGCGGGGGCCGGGTTTGAACCGGCGACCCATCGCTTATGAACCGGACGACCGGAAGGCCCTTCGGAGTACCAAGTGCCTGAACTCCAAGGGTTTTCTACCACAATGGCCGGTCTGCGAGAAGCCGCGTTGCGCGCGAAAAACCTCGGGGAAACGTGCAACTGGCGGGGGAAGTGTGCAATACCGTGCAACTCGGCAAGCCGTCATCGCCATCGGGTTTAGACCAACCGAGGATGCGTGGATCGACTCGCACGGGTTCACCAGCGGGGGGCCGATCCCCGTGGCCGACCCCTCCTGATCAAACATCCGAACCATCAACGCTTAGGTCCTGTCTGACAAGCCCCGTTTCCCCGCGTTTTCCAAGGCATTTTCGGGGCTTGTCAGACAGGACCTAGCGGAACAACGCGCGGCAGGTGTCAGTTCACGTCCTCATTTCCCATCCACCGGGCAGGCGGTGGTCTGGTCGGCCCCCGCCGACCCCCAACCCGGTGCCCCATGACCCGCCCGCTCACCTCCTGGCTCGGCATCCCTGCCCGTACCTCCGCCCGCCGCCGGCCACCTGCCCGGCTCGGGATGGAAGCCCTCGAAGGCCGCGACCTCCCGTCGGTCACCCCGGACCTGCTCCGGCAGGCGTTCAACGGCGGGGTCGGCCCGACGGCCGCCCAGGCCGCCCGGGTGGCCGCCGACCTCGGGCTCGACCTGCCGGTGGTGGCCGAGACGGTCGGCGGGGTGATCGGGGCCGCAGCCCGGTTCGCCGCCGGGTTCGCCGCCCTGCCGTCGACGGCCCCGACGGCCGGCACCGGCACCCTCCCGGCCGGGGTGGACGCCGCCCTCAAGTCCTGGGCCGACGCCCTGACCGCCGCCGGGATGACGGTCGAGCGGCTGAGCCTGACCCCGAACGGGGCCGGCGACCTGGCCCGGGTGCGGTATCAGCCGGCCGAGCAGACGCTGCCGGTCACCCTCAGCGTCGGCGGGAAGACCAAGTTCGGCTACTTCGACGACGCCGTCACCGGCAAGCTGGAAGGCGGCAACCTGGCCGGGTCGGTGACCGTCGCCCCGAAACTCGTGTACGGCGTCGACCTCGTCGGCGGCACGCCCCGGTTCTACCTCTCGGGCGATAGCACGTTTGCGGTCAAGGACTTCAACCTGTCCGGCCCGGTGTCCGGCGACCTGTCGATCAAGTCGCTGGCGAACGTCCGCGTCGCCGCCGACGTGTTCACCCGGCTGTCGGCCGGGCTGACCCTGGCCGACGGCGGGTCCGACGGGAACACGGCCGACGGCAAGCTCCGGGTGGCCGACCTCCCGGGCGGGGTGCGGGCCTACCTGGACGGGACCGCCGGGCTGGAGAACGCCCGGTTCACGGCCGCGGTGCCGATCCTCCCGGAGATCACCTGGGCCGGGACGTTCGTCGTCCCGTTCACCGCGGCCGGCGGGGCCGGGGCGCCGGTGGCGACGCTCACCGACCGGCCGGACGGCCAGGCCCTGATCCGGGGCATGGTCGGCAAGCTCGGCGGCGACCTGTTCGGCGGCGACAAGCTCGGGTTCCTCAACCTCGGCGGGGTCGGTGAGCTGCTCGACAAGAAGCTGCCGGTCGTCGACAAGAGTCTCGGCGAGCTGATCCCCGGGTACGGCGAGGTGGCCAAGCTGATCGACACCGTCAAGGGTGCCGGGAAGGTCGCCGGGAGCACGCTCACCGACCTGCGGAACGGGCTGAAGAAGGTACACGCCGGGTTCGAGCTGCTGCCGGACTACATCGGCCCGGGAGCCCCGAAGGTAAACGGCGAGGAGGACCGGGAGATCACTGCGGTCGATGTCGAGGCGGCCGTCGGCCGGCTGATCGAGGGCGACCCGGTCCGGCTGGTCACCTTCGAGACCGGGGCCGAGCTGAAGCGGGACGTGTCGGCGTCGTTCTTCCTCGGGGCGGCCGTCCTCGCCCCGCTCCCGCTGACCGTCACCCTGACGGCCGACATCGAGGCGTACATCTACGGCGGGTACAAGTTCGGGTTCGGGATCGACAGCACCGGGTTCTACCTGTCCCGGGACACCGGCCTGTCGGTCGGCGGGGGGGTGCGGGCCGGGGTGACCGGCACCCTCGGGATGGGGGTGGTCGGGCTGTCGGTCACGGCCGGGGCCGGCGTCCGGGTCGGGGCCGGGATCGGGCTGAACGACCCCGACCCGGCCGACAACGGAGTCTACCTGGACGAGATTTACAACCCGAACGAGACGAAGCGTGTGCAGGAGAACGGTGAGTGGGTCGACCGGCCGGTGCCCCTGTTCGACCAGCTCAAGGGGGTGGTTCGGGTGCGGGCGTCGGCCGAGGCGAACGCCTTCGTCCGGGCCCGGCTCACCCTGCCGTGGCCGCTGCCGAGCCTGACCCTGTTCGACGCGGCCGTCCAGGCCGGGGCGCTGTGGGCGCCGGAGGACGTGGACGCCTCGCTGTCCGGCATCGGCAAGCGGGCCCGGGCGCTCGGCTCGTCGTCCGCGGGGGTGCTGCCGGCCAGCCTGTACTCGTTCAACGACAAGACCGGCGGGCCGCTCGCCCTCCGGGGGACGACGGCCGCCGACCAGGTCACGGTGGACCGCGGCCCCGAGGGGCAGGTCGTCGTGGTCTGGGCCGGCAAGGGGCGGAAGGAGTTCCGGAACGTCACCCGGGTGTCGTTCGCCGGCGGCGACGGGAACGACCGGCTGGATGTCGACCCGGAGTTCGGCTTGCCGGTGTCCGCCGACGGCGGGGCCGGCGACGACACCCTCACCGGCGGGGCGGCCGCCGACACCTTGACCGGCGGCGACGGGAACGACGCCCTCCGCGGGTGGGCCGGGGCCGACCGGCTGGCCGGCGGGGCCGGGGACGACACCCTCGGCGGCGGCGACGGGAACGACCTCCTCGACGGCGGGCTCGGCGGCGATGACCTGGCCGGCGGGGACGGGAACGACACCCTGGCCGGCGGGGCCGGGAACGACGCCCTGGCCGGGGACGCCGGGAACGACTCGCTCCTCGGCGGGGACGGCCAGGACGCCCTCGCCGGCGGGGCCGGGAGCGACGTGCTGGACGGCGGGGCCAACGACATCGTCCGCAAGGAGATCTACCGGCCGACCTACATCACTCTGCCCGACGGGACGCGGAAGCAGGACAACGTCGAGAAGACCGGCGTGTTCCGGGACGAGCTGGGCGGCGACGTGCTGGCCGGCGGCGACGACAACGACACCCTCCGCGGCATGGCCGGGAACGACGTCCTGGACGGCGGGGGCGGGGACGACGCGCTCGACGGCGGCACCGGCGACGACACCCTGGCCGGCGGGGCCGGGGCCGACACCCTCCTCGGCAACACCGGCGACGACCGGCTGGCCGGCCACGCCGGGGCCGACCGGCTCGACGGCGGGGCCGGGAACGACCGGATGGACGGCGGGGCCGACGACGACGCCCTGCTCGGCGGGGCCGGGAACGACACCCTCAACGGCGGGGCGGGGGCCGACACGCTGAACGGGGCGGCCGGCGAGGACCGGTTCGAGATCGACTTCCAGACCAACGCCGGGGACGTGACCGACAGCCTCATCGGCGGCCCCGGCACCGACACCATCGCCATCGTCGGCACCGACTTCCTCAAGAACGACGAGAACGAGACCAGCCCCAGCGCGGACGGGGCGACCGGGGACGACGACATCGTCCTGACCCATGTGACCGGGGCCGGGGTGCCGGCCGGGACGTTCGAGGCCGGGTGGCGGCCGCTCGGCTGGCAGCCGGTGAAGCCGGGCGACCCCGACTACCAGCGGACGGTGCGGTTCACCATCCCGGCCGACGTGGACAACGTGGTCATCCTCGGGCTGGGCGGAAACGACCTCCTGACGGTGGACGTGAACGCCACCTTCCGGCTCCAGGCGGACGGCGGGGCCGGGGACGACACCATCCTCGGCGGCAAGGGGCAAGACTCGCTCCGCGGCGGCGAGGGGAGCGACACCATCGACGGCCGGGGCGGCGACGACGCCGTGTACGGCGAGGCCGGCAACGACGACGTGACCGGCGGGGACGGCAGCGACGCCGTGTACGGCGGGGCCGGGGACGACACCGTCCGCGGCGGCCCCGGCCGGGACGTGCTGTACGGCGGGGCCGGGAGCGACCGGCTGGAGGCCGGCGACGGCACCCTCGGCGACCTGGTGTACGGCGAGGCCGGGGACGACACCCTGACCGGCGGCGACGGCATCGACCTGCTCGACGGCGGGGTCGGGAACGATTCCCTCGCCGGCGGGGCGATGGGCGACCTCCTGGTCGGCGACGACGGCGATGACACCCTCGACGGCGGGGCCGGCCGCGACCTCCTACTCGGCGGGGCCGGGAACGACCTCCTCCGGGCCGGGGACGTGGTCGCCCCCAACTCGAAGACGTGGTCGGACATCTACAAAGAGTTGCTGGACGAGGAGGTGAAGCTGGTCGCCCAGGCGACCGCCCTGGACCGGCGGCTGGAGGACCCGGCCCTCGACCCGACCACCCGGGCGATCCTGTGGGCCGAACGGCTGCTGATCGACCGCCGGATCGCCTCGATCAACGACACCCAGACCGACCTGCTCCGCTACCAGGGCATCACGGTCGACCGGCTGGACGGCGGGGCCGGGAACGACACGCTGTTCGGCAGCGACCGCGGCGACCAACTGAACGGGAATTACGGGAGCGACACCATCTACCACTCGGCCGGAGCCGACACGGTGATGGGCGGCACCGCTGCCGACGCGGACGACCCGCTCAACGACGCGGACGACCCGCTCAACGACTCGGACGAGGACGTGTACGTGGTGCAGGGGACGGCGGGGGCGGACATCATCACCATGACGTACACCTCGGACACCGGCGACGCGGCGGTGGTGGTGAACGGCGGCCGGGGGACGGTGGCGAACCGGCTCGAGATCGAGAGCGTCCGCATCGAGGGGCTGGGCGGGGACGACCGGATCACCCTGGCCGGCCTGCGGCAGAAGGTGCCGTTCCGGACGGTGGCACTCGACGGCGGTGCCGGGAACGACGTGCTGGACGCCGGCAGCTTCCTGGCCCGGCAGGACACGCTTGCCGCGGATGACCGGTACGAGGGTTCGACTGAGCTTCTCGGCGGCGGCGGCGACGACACCCTCACCGGCGGTGCCGGCGACGATACGCTCGACGGTGGGCCCGGTGCGGATCGATTCATGATCGATGTGACCGATCGAGTCACCTTCCGCGGCTACGACGCCACCGATCGCATCGACTTCTCCACGCCGGATGTCGTCAAGTACGCGGTCGCGTTGGCCGGACCGTACAACGGGAAGCTTCTCGCACAGCGGACGAACGGCAACCTGTACGTCAGCGGCGGACTGGGGTGGTCCGGTACGAAGGACTTCGTCGTCACCCCGGCCGGGGCTCTGTACTGGCTCGGGACCGAAGGCGATTTCTGGCGGATCAACCCGAGCGGCGTCCGCGACTGGCTGAGCACCACCACCGTCAAGTTCACCATCCCGACGGCCGGTCCCTACGCCGGAGGCGTTTTCGACATGCGGAGGAACGGCGACCTGTACGCCTACGACGGGCTGGGGTTGCCCGACCCCATCCCGACCTGGTCCCTCACCCGGGACTTCGCCGTCACCCCGGCCGGGACCCTGTACTGGTTGGGCACCGGGGGCACGTTCTGGCGGATCAACCCGGACGGCAGCCGGGACTGGCTGAGCACCACCACCGTCAAGTTCGCCGTCCCGTCGTCCGGGGTGTATGCCGGCATGGTGTTCGACCTACGGTCGGACGGGGGCCTGTACGTCGACGGCGTGCTGAGGTGGTCCAACACGAAGGACTTCGCCGCCCCCCCGGCCGGGGCGCTGTACCGGCTCGGGACCGACGGACTCTTCCAAGAGGAGGTCAACGGTAGCTGGGTCGATCGAGCCCGGGTCGCGGCCGGAAGTGGCCGTATCGCCGTCATCGGTGAGGACACGTTCGGCGGCACCGAGGTCTACAACGACGGCTGGGTCCGGTTGGTGGTGTAGTCGCGGGCAGGGACGACCCCGGCCGGCGGGGCCGGGGACAACACCTTATTCGGCGGCGAAGGCCGGGATTCGGTCTACGGCGGCGACGGCTGGGACTACTACGAGGACTACCTCTGGGGGATCGACCTTGGCGACCTGAACTGGGAGAGCTACAACCACGCCGACCCGCTCCGCCGGCGGCGGCAGTAGCCGGCGAATCCCCGGGCGGGGCTACTTCTTGGCCCCGCCCGGCTTGACTTTCATCTCCGCCAGCGCCGCCTCGGCCGCCTTCCGCACCTTGGACTTGGCGGCCGGTTCCTCGGCCGCCCTGGAGAGCAGGAACTTGGCAGCCTCGTGGTTCCGCAGCATCCACTGCCGCCGGAGACAGCCGAGGGCGTAGGCCAGGGTCGCCCGGTCGGCTGCGTCCGTGATCAGCCCCTGCAACGTCGCCCAGTCGGCTTCGGCTGGGGTCCCGGTGATGCAGACGAACAATAGCTTTGGCAACTCCTCGGCCGCATTCGCACGGACCTGCTCCCCAAGCGCCATACTGAGCTGCCAGACCGCCTCCTCCACTTCCGGGGCAAGCGGCCGGGGGTCCGACCAGACCCCCTGGATGCACCGCCGCAACCCTTCCGCGGCGCCGACCGAAATGCTCTGCCAGATCGCCCGCCCGAACGGCAGCTTACGGCAGACGTGTTCGGTGATGAACTTCTTCCCCCGCTCGCTCCCAGCGGCGTGCTTCATCACGTTCGACAGAAATCCTTCGAGCGGTAGGCCGGCTACCGAGCCGAGCGACTTGAAAAACGACGGCATGGCCGCCCGGTTGCCGCCGACGGCTCCGCCCTTCATCTGACGCAACATCAGCGACCCGGCCTCGCCGGACAAGCAGGCGACCAGAATCGTTTCGTGGTAATCGACCGCGATGGTGCGGGATTGCAGGACGCGGTTATACGCATCCCGACAGACCTCCTGCGCCTCCTTGGCCCGTCCGTCGGCCTGGAGGAATACCCCGAACGCCAGGCCGGCGGACGCGATCGCCCGGCCGGTCCTCGCGTCGGCCACTTGCTCTCGACACCGGGCGTACACGGCCTCGGCCTTGATGACGGCCGCCTTGTAGTCGCCGGCCGCTCCGTCCAGCCGCGCCAGTTCGAGCGTGAGCAGGCCGTGCGGATCACGATCGCCGGCCCCGGCGATCTGCGATTCGACCATCCCCCGGATCTCAGGCAGCCGGGGTGCGCCCCGTTCTCGGCAGGCCCAGACGTACTGCCGGACGACCTCCACCAGAGTCTCGCCGTCATCCAGGTCAGGGCCGATGCGGAGCAAGTCCTCCAGCAGTTCGGCCGCCCGAGAGGGTTCGCCGTTGGCGTGGTGGGCGGCCGCCAGTCCGAGGGCCGCACGGTGCCGCGCCTTGGGGGTGACGTACTCCCGTGCCAGCAGATCGGCTTGTCGCTTGTATCGGACTAGCACCTCCGGAGTGACGTGCCACAACGCCAGTTGGTCCAGGACCGGGTTGTCGCCCGCGGCGATGGCGTCCCGCACCTGCTCCGAGCGGACGGCCTTCAAGCGGCCGGTCAGTCGCTTGCGCAACTCCGAGGCCCGCTCCGGGGCATCCGCCTCCAGCGCCGCCACCCCGCCTTCGAGTCGCACCAACTCCACCTCCGTCTGGCCGGGTCGTTCGATTTCACGGGCAATCCCGGCGCTGTACTTGTCCATTAGCTTCAACAGGTCTCTGACCGACTCGGCCTCCGGGAGGCGAGGTCGCAACTCGTCTAGCCGCGCCCGCATTTCGGCGAACCGCTCGGGATCGCCGGTCAGGTCGTCGAGGTCGTTGAGGAAGGTTCGCCGGTCGGCCTCCGTCCGCTGCGCCCGGTCAAACGCGTACATCCCGCCCGCCAAGACTACTACCAGCGCCGTACTCAACACGACCGCGACCGCCGCTGCCGGCCTTCGTCGCGCCCACCGCGCCGCCCGACCCACCGCCGACGGCCGACGGGCCGTTACCGCCTCCCCGGCCAGGAACCGGTCCAGGTCGGCGGCCAGCTCGGAGGCTGTCGGGTAGCGATGGTGGGCCGGCTTCGCCAGGCACTTCAGGACCACCGCCTCCAGGTCCCGCGGGCACCCCGGGCAGCCCCGCCGCACCCCCGGCGGGTCGGCGTGGCCGATCCGGTCGATCAACTCCCAGGTGTCCCCCCCGCCGAACGGCCGGGCCCCCGTCAGGCATTCGTACAGGATCGCCCCCAGGGCCCACACGTCGGCCGCCGGGGTGATGAACTTCGCCCCCCCGGCCACCTGCTCCGGGGCCATGTACGGCAAGGTCCCCATCACCGCACCCGTCTCGGTCACGTCCGACCGGGACAGCTTGGCCAGCCCGAAGTCGGCCACCTTCGGCTCCCCGGAGGCGTCGAACAGGACGTTGGCCGGCTTCAGGTCCCGGTGGACGATCCCCTCGGCGTGGGCCGCCGCCACCCCCCGGGCGACCTTCGCCACCAGCCCGGCCGCCGCCCGGGGGTCGAGCCGGCCGGCCTTCAGGCGGTCGGCCAGGGTGCCGCCGGGGCACAACTCCATCGCCAGGTACGGCCGGCCGCCGGCCCGGCCGAACTCGTACACCACGACCGCGTGCGGGTGGCGGACGGCGGCCGCCGCCTCGGCCTCCCGCTCGAACCGCCGGGCCGCCCCCTCCGGGGTACCGGCGGGCAGCACCTTGAGCGCCACCTCGCGGTTGAGGGCCCGGTGGGTGGCTCGGTAAACCACCCCCATCCCGCCCCGGCCGAGTTCCTCGTGGACCTCGTACCCCTCGACCACCGGCAGCGGGTCGGCCGGGGCACCGGGCCGGTGCCGGTCGCGGACGGCGGCCGCGTACCGTTCCAGGCCGGCGACGGCTTCGGCGGTCTGCTCCGGCAGGAGGTCGGCGTAGAGGGCGTGGGGGTCGGGGAAGTCGTTGCCGGCGGCCCGCCGCTCCAGGTCGACGCGGATCAGCTCGGCCAGCAGGGCCGGCCGGTCGGGGTCGCCGGGGGGCGGGAGGTAGTCGGCCACCCGGGGCGGGGGGCCGGCGGCCCAGGCCGCCTCGAAGCCGTCGACCGCGGGGTCGAGCCGGGCCGGCAGGACGCTGTGCATGGGGCGACCTCGGGGGCGTGTCGAGGGTCAGTCGGCGGTGGCGGCGGTCAGGCGGTCGCGGACCCGGTCGAGCCAGCGGAAGACTGACCGCTCGGTCAGCCCGACCGCGGCCGCGATCTCCGGCGGGGAGTACCCCTGGAGCCGCATCCGGAGGACGACCCGGCCGGGCTCGGCCAGGCCCCGCATCAGGTGCTCGACGAGGTCGGCCAGCTCGGCGGCCTCGGCCGGGGACGGGGCGGCCGGGTCGGCGGGCTCGGCGTCGGACGGCCGCTCGCGGCCGACGCTCCGCTTGGCGGCGTCCGCCTCCTGCCGGCGGGCCCGGCACTTGCGGGCGGTGATGGTCGCCAGGACGGCCCACAGGGCCCCGGGGTCGGGGACCTCGAACCCCCCGGCCGCGTGCCGGACGAAGAAGCTCTTGAACGCCGAGTTGACGACGTCGTCCGGGTCGACCCGGGCAGCCAGCCGGTCGGCCAGCCGGGCCCGGGCCAGACCGATCAGCCGGGCGACGTACAGGTCGTGGACGCGGCGGGCGGCCGACGGGTCGCCGGCCCGGACGCCGGCCAGCAGGTCGGCCCATAGGGCGGAATCGGACACGGCACGGCTCCGGGGCCGGCGGCGGGGGACGGTCGCTTCCGACGGTGGTACCGGCATGATAGCCCGACCCGCCGACGGCGACATCGGATTGATGGCCCGAGGCCGGGTCGTGGCGGGTCAGGCGGCCAATAGCGGCCAGCCGGCGAAGGTGTGTTGTGCCTGTTCCAGCACCCGGTCGGCGAGCGGGTCGAGGTACTCGGCCTTGACCCCGTGCTTGCGGAGCGTCCGCCGGACGGCGGCCCGGAGGTCGGCCACCACCTGCGGCCGGTCGCCGCCGGTCCAGTCGGCCTTGAGGTTCGCCTTCAGCGTCCGCACGACGTCGTGGACCAGCTCCCGCAGCCGCCCGCCGTCGTACACCCCTGCGGCGTGCGTCGCCACCGCGTCGTAGAACGCCAGCTCCTCGGGCGACAGGTCGAGGGCCGCAGCCCGGTCGGAGTCGGCCCGCAGCTCCCGCCGCATCTTGACCAGCTCGGCGATTACCGCGGCCGCGTCGAGCTGGCGGTTGTGGTAGTCCAGAAGCGTCTGCCGGAGGCGGTCGCTGAACAGCTTCGCCCTGGCCACGTTCCCGGCCCGCCGGCTGCCGATCTCGTCGGCCATCAGCCGCTCCAACAGTTTGAGCCGAAGGTTCTCGCCGGGCCGGTCTTTGAACGTCGCCAGGAACTCGTCGTCCAGGACCGACAGGTCGGCCCGGTCCAGCCCAGCGGCCCGGAACAGGTCGAACACCCCCTCGGTCTCGATGGTGTCGTCGAGCAGGTCGCGGACGGCCGCCTCCAGCCCCTTCGCCGGCGTACCGGGCCCGAGCGCCTTGACGAACTGCTTGCGGACCGCCTGGTAGAACGCCACCTCGTCGGCGTGGGACCGGCAGGCGTCGATGTGCTTGACCAGCAGGAAGACGAGCGACAGGGCCTGCTCGGCGGCCTTGAACGCCTCGGCCCGCTCGTCGTCCTCGGCGAGTTCCCCGTACACCGCGTTCCGCAGGTCCTCGAACGCCGGCTTCGGCAGCGCCCGCCAGCCGGCGTAGTCGCCCGGCGGGACCAGCGCCCGCACCGCCGCCAGCCGCTCGTGGAACTCGGGTACGGCCGTCGCCTCCAGGTCCGGGGCCGGGTCGCCCCGGCCGCCGTCGGCCGAGTACCGGGCGGCCGCCTCCCGCAGCTCGTCCCCGATCCCGATGTAGTCCACCACCAGCCCGTGCGGCTTGTCCCGGAACACCCGGTTCACCCGGCTGATGGCCTGGATGATGGTGTGCCCCCGCATCGGCTTGTCCACGTACAGGGTGTGCAGGCACGGGATGTCGGTCCCGGTCAGCCACATGTCGCAGACGATCACCAGCTTCAACGGGTCGACCGGGTCCGCCAGCCGGGCCTTGATCGCCTCCCGCTGCGGCTTGGTGGTCAGGTGCCCGGCCTTGCTCCACTCCTCGGGGTCCGACCCGAGGTCGCCGGTCATGACGACCTTCACCTCGGGGCAGCCCGGAAGGGCCGTGAGGGCGTCGTACAGGGCCACGCAGTTCCGCCGGGTCATGCCGACGATCATGCCCTTGCCGGGCATGGTCGTGGTCCGGTCCAGGAAGTGGGCCAGCAGGTCGGCCGCGAGCGTCTTCACCCGCTCCGCCGCACCGGCGGCCGCGGCCAGGGCCGCCCACTGCCCCTTGCGGCGCTCCAGCGCGTCCGGGTCGAGGCCGGCGGTGATCTCGGCCAACGCCGCGTCCACGTCCGCCCCGGTCAGGTGCAGCTTGACCTGCCGCGGGGTGTAGTAGATCGGCACCGTCGCCTTGTCCGCCTGGGCCTGGTTCAGGTCGTAGACGTGGATCAGGTCGCCGAACACGGCCACCGTGTCGGCCCCGGCCAGGCTGACCGGGGTGCCCGTGAACCCGATCCGCTTGGCGTTCGGCAGGGCGTCGGCCAGGTTCCCGGCGAACCCCCGGCCGAACCCGTACTGCGACCGGTGGGCCTCGTCGGCCACCACGAACACGTTCGCCCGGTCGCTCAGCACCGGGTGGACGGCCTCGTCCTGGAGCCGGAACTTCTCGATGGTGGACAGGATCACCCCGCCGCCCGCGCTGTTCCGGAGTAGCTCCCGGAGGGTGTCGGCGCTGTCCGCCCGCTGGACTGCCCCGACCAGGGACCGCCCGGCCTCGAACTGGTCGGCGAGCTGGTCGTCCAAGTCCTGCCGGTCCACCTCGATCACCACCGTCGGGTTGTGCAGCTCGGGCCGGCGTCGCAGTAGCCCGACCAGGAACAGCATCGACAGCGACTTCCCCGACCCGGTCGTGTGCCAGATCACCCCGACCCGCTTGTCGGCGGCCTGGTAGGCCGCGACCGCCCGGTCGGCGGCCTTCCGGGCTGCGAAGAACTGGTGGTACCGGGCGGCCTTCTTGGTGATCTTCTCGTTCGCCTCCTCGAAGACGACGAAGTCGCGGACGTAGGCCAGGAGCCGGTCCTTGCGGAACAGTCCCTCGACCAGCGCCTTCATCCCGCCGACGGTGCCGGGCACCGGCGTCTCGCCGTCGATGCTCCGCCACGGGGCGTACCACTCCCAGGCGGCCGGCCACTGGCCGTGAAGCGTCGTCTCGCCGTCCGACACGACCACCAAGGCGTTGAACTCGAACAGCCGGGGGATGTCGTTGCGGTAGTGTTGAACCTGGTTCCAGGCGTTCCAGGCGGTCGTCTTCGGCTCGAACGGGTTCTTCAGCTCGAACAGCACCAGCGGCAGGCCGTTGACGTAGACCACGATGTCCGGCCGTCGGTCGTTGTTCCCGCTGACCGGGAGTTGGTTGACGGCCAGGAAGTCGTTGGCTTCGGGGTCGTCCCAGTCGATCGGGTGAACGTGGCGGTACTCCCGCTTGCCGCCGGGCAGCTCGACCGGGATGTCCACGCCGTTGACGGCGGCCTCGTGGAAGTGCTTGTTGCGGCGGAGGGAGTCGGGGCTGTCCGGCTTGGTGAAGGCGGCGACGGCCAGCTCGACCGACGCCGGCGGCAGGTCCGGGTAGCGGCGGCGGAGGAACGCCCGGAGCCGGTCCGGCAGGACGACCTCCCGCGGGTCGGGGCGGTCGAGGTCGAACCCGAAGGCGTAATCGTAGCCGATGCCCTTGAGCCGGTCGATGGTGGTCAGCTCGAACTCGGTCTCGTTGAAGGCGTTGTACATGGGCGGGTGGTGGATGGGGCCCGCGGGTTACAGCCCGGGGGAGATGAACGTCGGATCGGCCATGACGAGTTCCTGCCGGTCGCGGACGATGTCGCCCTGGCACTTAATCGGGGTTCGATCTTGGAACGCGGCGATGACCACCGACCGGTGGACGGTCGGCACGGTGACCCGGACGTTCCGCTGCCGGCCGTCGATCGTCGCCTTGACGGTGGCCACGTCCCGGCGGTCGGCCTCGACCCATTCGAGCCGGACAACCAGCCCACTGATCGACGCCGCGGACCACGGCTTGAACGCCTTCAGCTTCTCCCCGGCCTCCCGGATGGCCCCGAACGCCGTCGGCGGGATGAACACGGCGGACGGCACCCCCCCGGACCGGAGCGGGCGGGTGCGGGCCCAGGTGAACTCGACCGACACGCCGTCGTGGGAACTGGTATTCGGGGCGAGGTCGGCCAGGGCCAGGCACAGGTTCGCGGTGACCCCGTCCGACACCCCCCGCTCGAACAGGTCCATCCGCCGGCTGGTGACCGCGTCCTCGGCCGCCGCCCGGGTCCGGTCCAGGGCGACCGCGAGTGTGGTCGTCGCCTGCCGCTCGAACGGCGGGGCCGCGGCCGGGCCGTCGCCCGCCAGTTCCGGGGTGACCCGGGACAACACGGTCACGACGTAGCTGCCGATCTCCGTCTGGCCGAGCCGGACCTTTGACCGGACGTACTCGTCGGCCGCCGGCGGGGGCTTGGAGACGAACGACTGGTTCGGCCGGGCCGCGGCGGTCGCCCCGGCCAGGACTACCCGGTAGGTGTAGGTGATCAGGTCGACGCCCTGGTCGATCGGCAGGGTGCCGTCGCCGCTCTCCTTGCCCTTGAGCCGGACCCGGATCAGGTCGTCCCCGGCGGTGGTCAGGTCGCGGTACAGGTCGAGCTGGGACCGCCGCTCGGCCGCCCCCAGGGCGTCCACTAACTCGCCCATCCGCTGCGCGTAGTCCCGGTAGCCCCGGTCGATCGGCAGCAGCACCTCGAACGGCTCGCCGCCGTCGGGCGACTTCTCCCAGTAGGCGTACTTACCGGCTTCTTGGCGGGTGACGGCCCAGCCGGTGCCCTGCAGGTAGGCGGACACCTCGTTCGGGTCGAGGGCGGCCAGCGCCCCCCGGTCGCGGATCGCGGCGTTCACGGCTTCTCACCCCTTCCGACCGCGGCCATCAGCCCCCGGAGTGCTTCGACGGTGAACGGCTGGGCTTTGGGAACGTGGACCGTCACCTTCGGGTCGTCCGCATCACTGTACACCTCCGGCCGGCCCCGGAGGGAGACCCAGTAGCCGGAATGGCAAAGTTCGAGCCGGTCGTCGGTCTGAGCGAGCCACCCGGCCATGTCCTCCGGGACGGTCACGACGACCAGCAGCCGGGGGACCAGGTAGTCCGGGTGGCGGAGGTCGTCGTAGTTCTTCATCGGCAGGCGGAAGGCCAAGTGGTCCCGCGCCAGCACCCCTTCGGCGGTGCATTTGAGCTGGAGGTCAATCCGGGGGGACCGGACCTTGTCATCCCGCCCCCGCTTGCCGATGCCGATGTCGACGCTGTCGTCGTCGATCTGCCAGTTGTTCACATTGTACCCGGCGGCGGCCGCGACCGCCTGGACGAAGGCGATGCTGAACAGTTCCTTCTGGTTGTTCGTGGTCACGCCCCGGCCTCCGCCACCCACTGCCCGGCGGCCCGCACCCGCAGTTCGCCTGACAGCAGCCGTGGCAACAGCGCGTCCCGCAGGGCCGCCAGCGTCCGGGACTGCCGCTCGCAATGATGGAGCTTAGCGTAAAGCGGTTGGATCACCAGGTCCGCAGCGGCCAGCAGTTCGTTGTGCGGTAACGCGAGTTCGGCGTGGGAGAGATGTTCCCGCTTGATGTGCCCCATCGTCGTGGCCTTGTCCGCCGCGATCCCCTGGAAGAAGGGCATTGCCTCGATCAGGTGGTAATGCACGAACCATTGCGGGTAACCAGCCGGGATCACCTTGAAGATGTGCTGGTTGACCAGCGCCTCGTCGCCGTGCCAGCGGTACACGTCCAGCGACCCCGACCAGGCGAACAACAGTTCGCCCGGGTAGGCGGTGTTCTCGGGCGGTGCCGTCACGTCGTTGTACACAGTTGACCCACCCGGCCCGGAGTTCAGTTCGGCGATCCGGATCACCATCCGCCCGGTGCCGGTGGCGTTCTTGGTGAAGTTCCGCCCGTTAACGTAACGTGCGAGGTCTGCCACCGAGCCGGCTCGCCAGCCCTCGGGGATCGGGCCGAGGGGGGAGTCAGCGAAGGCGGCCGGGAAGAGGTCGGCGACGGCCGCGGTCATGCCGACCGGCCGCCGGCCGGCGGCCCGGGCCGTCACCGGGTCGAAGTCCACGAACCACGACCGGAACACTGCCCGGCCGAGGGCTTCGAGCGTCCGGGCCAGCCGCCGGTTGGCCGCGATCTTGTCGTCTAACGCCCCCAACACCCCGGCAATCGCCCGCTGCTCGGCCAGCGGCGGCACCCGTATCGGGAACTTCGGGAACTCGGTCAGCGGGATACGGTCGACGGTACTGCCGTGGATCGTCCGGCTCTGGATGACCTCTTGGAACTCTGGGGCGAGGTAGGCGTAGAGGAGGAACCGCGGGTCCACGAGATCGGGCCGCGGGCGGGCGAGCGCCATCCGCCGCCCGAGGCAGCACCGCAGCCCGTCCGGTATCAGTGCCGCCTCGCCGAGCCGGGTTTCGTAGGAGAACACGAGATCGTTCAGCCGCGGCTGGACCCGCCGCGTCCACCGCGGGAAGTCGGCTTCGGAGATGTGTTCCGTGTTCGTGAGGTCGAGTCGTCCGCGGGTCAGGCTCGAAATGCCGAGGAACACCGGCCCCTCGGTCGCCGTCGGCGGGGTGGCGTGTGGGCCGTCGTAGATGCCGTCGCACAGGCTACCGATCTCGACGGTCCGCCATTCACTCCCCATCGGCGAAGCCCTCCAGGGCGGCCCGGATGGCGGCGTCGAGCTTGGCCGCCTCCTGCATCTGGGCGTCCAGCTCGGCCACCAGCCGCGGGTACAACTCCTCGAACGGCTCGCCCTCGCCGTCGCTCGCCGCGCTGCCGACGTACCGGCCCGGCGTCAAGGCGTACCCGTGCCCCCGCACCTCCTCCAGCGACGCCACCCGGCAGAACCCCGGCTCCTCGGCCGGCACCCCCGCCCGCCGGAACTGCCGGCACGCCCCGGCCAGCTTCTCGACTTCCTCGGCCGACAGCTCCCGCTGCGTCCGGCTGCCGGGGATCAGCGCCCCCAGCTTCCGCCCGTCCAGGAACAACACCTCGCCCGTCCGCTTGCGGAACCCGCCGGCCCCGCCGCGGTTCTTCGACAGGAACCACAAACAGCACGGGATCTGCGTGTTGGCGAACAGTTGCCCGGAGAGCTGCACCACGCAATCGACCAAGTCGGCGTCGATCAGCGCCTTCCGCACCGCCAGCCGGGCCGTCTCGCCGTTGGACAGCTCGCCGGTGGCCATCACGAACCCGGCCGTCCCGGTCGGCGACAGGTGGTGCAGGAAGTGGAGCATCCACATGGTGTTGGCGTTGCGGGGCGACAGCGGCAGCCGCTCGGTGCCGACGGCCAGCCGGGGGTCGTCGGAGATGATGCGATCGGCCCCCCACCCGGCCGCGCTCTTGCTGCCGTCGTTGAACGGCGGGTTGGCCAGGATGGTGTCGGCCTTGAGCGTCGGGTGCTGGTCGTTGAAGTAGCTGTTGCCGAGCTTGACGTTGTTCGTCTCCAGCCCGTGGATGAACAGGTTCATCCGGCACAGCCGCCAGGTGAAGTCCTTCGACTCCTGGCCGTAGAAGACGAGGTCGCGGTTGTGCCCGGTCGCCCGGTCGGCCTCGACGAACATGCCGCCCGAGCCGCAGCACGGGTCGTACACCCGCCCGGCCTTCGGCTCCAGCATGGCCACCAGGACCCGGACGATGCTACCGGGGGTGAAGAACTCGCCGCCCCGCTTCCCCTCCGAGTCGGCGAACCGGCCGATGAAGTACTCGTACACCCGGCCGATCAGGTCGGCCCCGCCGTGGTCCTTCTCGAACACGTCCCGGGCGAACAGGGCGATGAGGCCCCGCAGGTGCTCCGGGTCCATGTTCGACCCGGCGTAGATGCGGGGCAGGAGGCCGCGGAGTTCGGCCGGGTAGGCGGCCTCCAGGGCGTCGAACAGGGTGTCGAGGTGGGCCTTGATGTCGTCCCGGCGGGCGGCCGCGACGACGTTCGCCCACCGGGCCGGCTCGGGGACGATGACCGCCCCGCGGGACCGGTACTCGTCCGGGTCGGCCAGGACGGCGGCCCGGTGGGCGGGGTTGGTGGTGTGGTAGTCGGTGGCCGGGTCGTCCATCAGCCGTTCGAGTTCGGCCCGGCGGCGGTCGTACCGGAGCGACAGGAAGCGGAGGAAGATGATGGGGAGGACGTACCGCTTGTAGTCGGCCGGCTCGATCGACCCGCGGAGGTGGACGGCGGCCTCCCAGAGGCCGGCGAGGAGGTCGCGGTGGTCGGTGCCGGGGGCCGTGGCGGCGGGGGTTGTGGCTGAGCGACGGGCGCGGGCCATACGTGCGAGGTCCGGGGCCGGGGTGGGGGTGGGCAAGTATACCAGGCCCGTGTCTGGCCGTCACACCGGGCGGGCGAGGTGTTCCAGCCGGCGGGCGGCCAGCTCCAGGGCGTCCGGGCCGTCGTCCCATTGTGAGAGCGGGAACTCGCGGAGCTGGTCGACCAGCATCCGGGTGCCGGGGGCGTCCCGGAACCGGACCTGCCCGCGGCCGAAGTAGGTGCCCAGACGCCGGACCCGGGCGACCTTATTGGCGGTGTTCCGGACCCCGACCAGCGGGACCGCCCGGCCCCGGCGCCGGCACTCGTCCCGGAAGGCGTCGGCCAGCAGCCCGAGCCCGTCGTTGTCCTCGACCGCCAGCTCGTCCGGCCGGCCGAAGCCGGATAGGGCGGGCAGGTCGAGGGCCCGGCCGACCATGTCCGGGACCGGCTCCCGGGCCAGCACCGCCTCGGCCCACAGGTCCCCGTTGCGGGACAGCCCCAGGAGCACGTGGGCCTGCCAGTCCCCCGGCCGGTCGGCCGACCCCTTCGACGGGTCGAGGCTCTGGACCTGCAGGACGAGGTCGTCCGGCCAGGCCGTGAACCACAGCCCCGGCCGGTCGAAGTACGCGGCCGGCCACTCGGCCCCGTCCGGGGCGGCCGGGTTCCCCTGGTACTCGGTGTCGAACGCCGACGGGCCGACCTCCGCCCGCTTGGCCATCAGCGCCGCGATCGGCTTGCGGGCCGGCCAGAACGTCTCCGCCCCCCGGTCCATCTCCGCCCGGTGCTGCTCGTAGAAGGCCGCGGCGGTCGAATTCCGGCCGGGGTCGGCCAGGTTGGTCGCCCGCCGCTCCCAGTCGGCCCACAGGTCGGCCCGGGCCGGCCACGAGATGACGGCCGGGAACGTCGCCGACAGCCACCCGGGGAGCGTCCCGGCCCGGACCGCCACCGCCTCCCGGTGCAGGGCGGTGCCGACGCTGATGACGTTGGTGGTGTCGGTCCCGGCCGGCAGCACCTCCCGGGCGAACCAGTCCCACGCCCGCCGCCGCTCGGTCGGGCTGATGATGTCCCGGTTCCCCTGCACGTCGTCCAGGATCACCAGGGACGGCCGGGCGCTGCGGTTCCGCCGCCCCCGCACCCGGGCCCCCCGCCCCAGCGCCTCGACAAGGGCCCCGTTCCGCAGCCGGACGGCCCCGGCCCGCCACACCCCGCCCGGGCCGCACGCCCCGGGGTAGGCGGCCGCCAGGGCGGGGCTGCCCTCGACCTCGGCCCGCAGGTCGGCCAGGTGCTTGGCCGCCTGGTCGGCCGTGTCCCCGAGGATCAGGGTGTACGGCTCCCACCCCTCGACCGCCGCCCGGAGGGCGTAGGCGAGCGTCACCCAGGTGCTCTTGGCCGCCTCCCGGGGGGCGACGACCGCCGCCCGCGACCCCCGCCGGCGGTGCAGGTCGTGGAGGTAGCCGTCCAGCCAGCGGTGGGGGGTGGCCGGCGGGTCGGTGAAGTACCGGGGAAGGAACCGCCTGTTCCAGTCGAGCGGGCGGGCCGGGATGTCAGCCCGGGCCGCCGTCGCGGCCCTCGTCAGGCGGTCGATCGCCTGGTCCGTCGCCAACAGCCGCCGCCTCAGCCGGTCGACCATCGAGGCGGGCCTCCAGCTCCCGGACCCGGGCCGCCTGGGCGGCCGCGAGTCGGGCCACTTCCTTCAACTCCCGGTCGGACACGTACAGCCCCTGGAGCTTGGCGGCGTCGGCGAGGACGGCCAGGGCGGTCCGGTAGTCGGCCGCCTCGACCGCCCGGGCGTACAGGGCGTCCCGCCGGGCCAGGTGCAGGGCCACCGCCCGCCGGCGGCTCCGCTCGCCCCGCTCGACCAGCAGCTCGCCGGCCTTCCGGACGTAGTTCCACAGTTGCCGCTCCTCGACCCCCCAGCCGTGGGCCGCAGCGTACTGCACGATGTCGTGGAACTGCGCGCCGTCGAGGCGGATGCGGAGGACCGCGTCCACCCGGGCGGCGACCTCGGCCTTACTCGCCTTCGGCATCGGCGGTCACCAGTTGGTCGATCCAGGCCGCATGCCAGTCGTGCAGGGGCCGGTCCCGGATCGCGGTGAGCTGCTCCCGGTTGCGGTTGGTCCGGAGGTTGGCCGACCCCTCGAACACCAGCCCGTCGGCCGGCCCGAGGTCGAAGCAGACCACCTTGCAGTGGGTCCGGGCGGCCCCCACCCGGCACCCCGGGCGGGCGGCCAGCTCGCCCCGGGCCCAGGCGTCCAGGTCCTTGTTGTGCCCGCGGAAGAAGTCGGACGCTAGCAGGGTGACCGCCCCGACCGCCCCCGCGTCGAGCAGCCCGACCAGCTCGGCCACGTTCCGCCGGCTGTAGCACAGGGTGGCGACCCGGAGCCGGCCGACCGGGCGGGCCCGGCACACCGCGGCGATCACCTGGCCGAGGTCGTAGAACCCGGTCATCAGGGCATGGACGGCCTCCCCCGGTGCAGGCAGGTCGGGCAAGAGGTCGGCCGCGGCCGCCGCCTGCCGGAGCCGGCGGGCGGCCGCCCGGGTGACGAGCGGGCCGGGGGCCGGCGGTCGGGGGCCGGCGGCGAACGCCGGCCGGGGTATACGGGCGAAGTCCATCAGCTGCCCCCGCCCTTCGGGACCTTCCGGCCGGCCGCCTTGCGGCCCCCGGGCTTCGGCTTGCGAGCCGGCCGGTTGGCCCCGAAGTTGAACTGGACGGCCGGGTCGAACGCCGGGGCCTTTCGCCCGAACGCGGTCTTCTTCGCCATCGGTTCCCCCTCGAATCGTACTCGCTACCGGATCGTACCCACGCTCCCGCCCGATAAACCTCGACGTGCGAACAGAGCCGATCGGCCGCCGGTGGCGCCGACCGACTCCCGCACCGGTCAGTGTGCGGCCGGGGTCGGCCCGGCCGGGACCGGCTCCCCGGTCTCCCCACACTCCCCCGGGGCGGGGTCCGGGCCGGCGGGAGTGTGGGGAGTCCGGGGAGGGTGCCCGGGCCCGGACCGGAACCGGCCGGCCGGGAAGGCGGCCCACCGGGCGGCCTGGTGGGCGGTCCCGGCCCGGTCCAGGAACCACCCGCCGAACACCCGCCGCCGGAAGTGCCGGAGCCGATTCCCGAGGACCCGGGCGTCGAGCCGCCCGCACAAGTCCTCGACGCACCCCCGCAGGTCCGACCCGGCCTTCGCCAGTTCGACCAGTTCGGCCGCCGTCCGCCCGGCCCGGCCAGGGTCGAGGTCGCGGAGCTGGGCCAGGAGCCCGGCCATCGCGGCGGCGTCCCGGTCGGCGTCGATCTGGATCACCCGCCGGGTCTCCCCCGGGTCCGCCATCCCGGCCCAGACGACGCACTGGCGGACGACGGCCGACCACCCCTCGTAGGACCCCCAGGCTGGGAGGTCCCGGGTCGGCCGGCCGGCGACCACCCACCCCCGCAGGACGGTGAGGGCGGCCGACAGGAGCCGCGGACGGTTCGCCCGGACGTGGGCCCGGAGGTCCGGGTGCCGGACGTCCCCGCGTTCCTCCGGCCGCTCCCGGTCCGACTCCAGCCGGGTGTGGCACACCCGGCGGGACGTGTCGGCCCCGAGCTGGACGTTGTTCCCGGTCGCGTACCAGACCACGTGGAGCGGCCCGTGGAACACCCGGTTGGCCCCGAGCAGCCGGTCCTTCCAGGTGTCCGAGGTGAGGGCCGCGTCGAGCACGTCGTTACCGATCGGGCCGGCCAGGTTGTCCAGGAGGACCGCCCGCTCGCCCTCGGCCGCCAGGCTGGTGATCCGCTTCCGCAGCTCGTCCCGGTCCGGGGTGTAGGCCATGACCGGGAACCGGTGGCCGAACACGGTCAGGGCGGTGACGTCGTTCAGCAGCCCCTTGCCGGCCGCCCGGACGTTGGCGTCGGTCAGGAACAGCGGGGCCGGGCCGTCGAACGCCCACCACGCCAGCGGGGTGAGGAGGCCGGCGAACCAGGCGGCCCGGTGGGCGTCCGACCCGAACGGGAAGTCGGACACCACCCCGAGCAGGAGGTCCCGGGCGGCCTCGGCCTCGGCCTGGGTCGGCCGGTCCGGGACGTCCACCGCCAGCCCGGGCGGGAGCCACAGCAGCAGCCCGGTCCCGGGGTCGAACCCCGGCCCGGACAGGACCGAGCCGTCCGGGAGCAGGACCGGGTGGGTGACGACCGCCTCCAACCGGGGGACCCCGGGCCAGTCCCCCCGGTCGGCCACGGCCGGGACGGCGTACCCGGGCGGGTGGGCCGGCTTGTCCTCCGGCCCGTCCTTGGTTTCGACGCGGCGGACGAACCGGGCGGCCCGGGACAGCCGGCCGCGGATCAGGGCCGGGGTTTCGGGCCGGATGACCGGGGCCCCGGGCGGCCGCCGGACCGCCCCGGCCGCACCGCCCCCGTCCTCCGGCCGGTGTGCGACCACCCGGACGAGCTGCCCGCCCCGCTGGAACAAGTCGGGTTCCCGGGCCAGCGCCCGGGCCGCCTGGTCGCTGACCCGGTACTCGTCCGTCCCGAGGACGATCACCGGCGGCTCACCGTCGGGGGTGCGCCCGCCGCACCGCCCGGCGGGGGTAGCGGTCACCCCCGTTACGGTGGCGTTGGCCCGGTGGTCCGGGTCGTACCCGCCGCCGACGAACTCGACCGCCCGCTCGACCGTCATCCGGCCGTAGGTCGCCCCGTCGGCCCGGTGCTTCTCGTCCCACTTGTCCCGGAGCAACTTGGATCGGCGGAATAGCCGGTCGACCCGGGCCGCGTCCCCCTGGCACCACCACACCAAGATGCTGCACAGCGCGGCGTCGGCGTCGCTGGCGTCGCCCCCGTAAGCCGAGGTGTCCCCGCGGTCGAACAGGGCGGCGAACTTGTCCCCCTGCTTGCTCCGGCGGATGCGGGCCAGCAGCCGGCCGTCGTCCGGTTCGGCCGCCCCGCCCCCGGCCGCCGGCCCGGCCGCCCGGGCGCGTTCCTTCTTGCACGGCTTCGGCGGGAACATCGCCGCGTAGAGCCGGTCTACCTCCCCCTGCCGGGGCTGTGGCGTCGGCGGGAACCCGGCCAGGAGGTGGCCGGTCACGGTGAAGTACCGCTTCCGGTCGTACATCTCCCGGTCGCCCGCCCGGCAGTCGGGACCCGGCTTGGTGGCGACCACCAGCGCCTTGATCCCGGTCAACGACGGGCTGGCCTCGGTGTAGGTGTCCAGGGCCCGGGCCTCGGCCAGGGGCCCGGAATCGACCGCGGCGGTGGCAGCGTCCCGGCAGTCGTCCCAGTCCACCCCGAGCAGCCCGGCGACCTCCAACCCGACCCCGACCCCGTCCGCCTTCCCGGTTGTGACGGCGGCCAGCGCGTCGGCGAGCGGGACCAGGTTCTCCGACCGGGTGATGTCGATCTTCCGGCCGGCAGGGTTGACCGGCGGCTTGGTCCACTTCGCCGGCTTCCCCCCGCGCCCCGGCCGCCGCTCCCACCGCCAGCAGCACCAGATCGGGCGGACGGCCAACTCGGGCGGGATGTTGGCCTCCAAGATCGGGACCGGGGGCGGCTTGTCGGGAGACGCCTCGATGTCCTTCTTCCGAACCCGGCCGACCGGATCGGCCGGCGACCCTTCCGGGCCGGGGTCGGCCGGTGTATCATGCGGTTGCATCGGTTCCTCCTGCCGGCCCCGGCCGGCCGCCGCACCCCGGTCTACCCACCGGGGTGTGCGCGTTCCCGGGGGTTGGGTGTGGGTCAACAGCCGAGCGCGCGCAACTTAGCGTCGGCCGCCGCGGACGCCCGGGAGTGGGCGGCCGGGGTCCGGGCGGGTCCGGCGGCCGGGGCCGGGTCGGCAGATTGAAGGGCGGAGAGGAATCGCAGGACGGCGGCCCGGCTCGTGGCCAGCCGGCCGCCGGGCATCCGGATGTGGTCGAGTTTGACGACCCGGCCGTCGGCGAGCCGGGCCCCGGCCTGGCACCACCGGCCGAGCGTCCCGGGGTGGACGGGGCGGCCGGCCCGGAACGAGCCGCACATCCGGGCGGCCGCCCCGAGCCCGATCGGGCCCTCGCGGACGATGGTCTCGACGAGCGGGTCGGCGGGACAGGGCTCCTGCATCGCGTGCGTCCCTCGCTGGGCTCGCCCGGCAGCCCGGGCTACGCACGCATCACAGCGACTCGCGGCGTCCGTGAACAACGGACGATCGCGGACAAAGTTCAGCTCACCGTCCGGGCCGCGGCTTCCGGGGCGGCGGCGGGAGCCGGAGTGAATACCCGCCCCCCGCGCCGGGGGTCGGGACCACCAGCGGCCGCACCGCCGCCGGCATCGGGTCGAGCACGTCCCGCTTCCACTTCTTCCCCTCGTACCCGCCCGGGACACCGGCCAGCTCGGCGCCCGTGACGGCCGCCCCCTGGCCGGCCGCGACCGCCTTCAGGAAGTGGTACGAGTCCTCCTTCAGCCCTTCCGCCAAAAGCTTGTCGTCCAGCCAGACGGCCCGGGCGTTGTCGTCCAGCTCAAGCCGGGGCTTCGGGCCGACCGACGCCTTTGCGGCCTCGACCTGAATGGCGACCAACATCGCGTCGAAGTCCGGCCAGTCCTCCCGGGCGACGGCGAAGCACACCCGCTCGACCTCCCGCTCGGTCAGTGCCGGGTCGGGCTTGGCGTCCGGGTCGCGGGCGACGTGGGCCGTGTGACAGCCCTCACCGTCGGCCGCCTGCCACGCGGCAAGGTGGAGCCGATGGGCGGTCCGGAGGGCGGCGTCGTGGGCCGACGCCCCACCGAACCGGGCGGTCGGCTCGGACGCCCGTGTGAGCGGGTTGAAGACGCCGAGCAAGACGGGCGTGTACGGCAGCTCGTCGCGGATGCGGGCGAGGTTCCACAGGACCGCCCGTGACGAGACCGAGGGGTCCGCGCCGGCCGACCGGAGGGCCGGGGCGTTCCGGCTCATGAGGACGGCCGTCTGGCACCATCGGGTCAGTGCCGCGGCCAGGTTGAAGGCGGCTAGCAGTTCCGGTTCGAGCGGGCCGATCGGGTGGACCGGCGAGTCGATCTCGGTGACGGACCGGTACGGGGCGGCGTCGCTCGACATGGGCACCCCCGGGGCGGCCGGCGCGGACCCCTCGCCGGCCCGGGTCGGAACGGAACGGAACGACTCCGACTACCCGATCTCGGCCGCCACTCGGGCGGCCAGGTCGAGGTTCTTCTCGGCATACACCTGGGTCACGTCGGCCCGCTCGTGCCCCAGCGCGGCCTGCGCGGCCTCCAGCCCGAACCGCTTCCGCACCTCCGTCCCGTGGGCGTGCCGGAGTTGGTTCGGGGCCCAACCCGGGACCGGGTCGAAATCCCCCGCCCCGGCCAGAACCCGCCGCAGGGCGTTCGCCCGACCCACCGCCCGGGCCACCGCCCGGCCGAGCGAGCCGGCCGTGTACGCCGGGCCGGCCGCCCGCCGCGGGGCCGCCGCCCGCTTCCCGGCGTTCCGGGCCAAGTGGGACGGGTAACGGGGCGTGACCCGGGCCCCGGTCCGGCGGGCGTGCAGGTCGGCGGCCGCCCGCCGTGGGTTAAAGTAGTGGTCGGTTGGGTCGGGCGGGGTGAACTCGGCCAGCACCGCTTGGGCCCGCGGCCCGACGGCCACCGCCCGGGCCTTCCCCCGCCACGCCCCCTTGTGGGCGGCCGGCTTGTACCACCACACCGGCCCGGACGTGTCGAGGTCGCACGGCCGGACCCGGCACCCCTCCCCCGGCCGACACCCGACCAGCCGGAGGAACCGGATCAGGCCGGCGGCCGGGCGTGGCAGGAACGGCAGCGTGGCCTCGACGTGGGCCGGGTCGACCGGCCGCACCGGCTCCGTCTCCCGGGCCGGGGTGCGGCCCCGCTTGAGTCCGTCCACCGTCCCGAGGGCCGCCGGGACGGCCGCCGGGACCAGCTCCTCGGACGCCGCCCACCGGAACACCCGGCGGGCCATGTTCGCCCGCCGGTTGACCTCCGTCCGGGCCAGCCCGGCGGCCACCCACACCTGCCGGACGGCCTTAAGGGCGAGTGGGCCGAAGCCGGCCGCCGGGGTGTGGCCGTACAACTCGCGGAGGGCACGGGCCACCAACCGGTACTCGGCGTATTCGCTGGTGTGCCGCCCGTCCGGCCCCCGGTAGTGACGGTCGGCGTGGGTCATGAACGCGAGCAGGACCTCGGCGACGGTGAGCCCGGGGCCGGCCGCAGGCGGTTCTGGACGGCCGTTCGGGACGGCGTCGAGTTCGGCCAGGAGTCGGCGGTACGCCTCCCGGGACTCGGGCGAGTCGTAGCCGCCGGGGAGCAGGACGTACCGCCGGCGGCCGGTAGTCGGGTCGGTCCACACGGCCCGGGCGCGGGTGGCGGGGTTGTCGTGGGGGAGGTAACTGGGGACGGACTTGCGGCGGGCGGGCATGGGAATGACCCCGGCGAAGCGTGCAACCGTTGCACGCTTCGAGGCACCTGGGGCCGCTCCCGGTGACTTCCCGGGGTAAGCAGAATCTGCTTCGGCTGAAAGGGATTCCGTCGTCTCTGATCGAGTAGCGGGGGCCGGGTTTGAACCGGCGACCCATCGCTTATGAAGCGATTGCTCTAACCACTGAGCTACCCCGCCGTGCGGCCGCCGAAGCCGCGGCCGGTCACACCCTTACTTTACTCCGACCACCGCCCCAGACAAGACACCCCGGCCGGCCGCCGGTTCGCCGTCACGCCCGGCCTAAACCTACCCCCATCGACCGCCCGCAACCCCGCCCCAGCCGGAAAAGTCTTCCACACGACACCGTTCATCCCGTAAACTTCATCATCCGCTGGTTTGCCTGCCGACCGCCCACCCCTCCCCGGACGGAGTCATACCCACCCATGCGCCGGCCCCTCTCCCTCCTCGCGCTCGGACTCGTCCTCACCCAGGTGCCCGGCACCCGGCCGGCCGCCGCCGCACCCCCACCGGCCCCCGCCGCATTCGCCCAGCCCCAGTCCGCCGCCAAGCCCGAGCCGTTCCCGGTCACGATGGTCGACCAGGGGAAGTACGACCCGGCCCTCAAAGGCTACTTCCTGCCCGACGGCTTCCGGCTGGAGATCGTCCTCGCCGAGCCCGACGTGGTCAACCCGGTCGGCATGACCTTCGCCCCGGACGGCAGCCTGTTCGTGCTGGAGTGGCGGCAAGACCCGGTCGCCGGCGACCGCTGGGTGCCGGTGGCCGAGACGTTCCGCTACCGCGACGGCACCACCCGGGCCGTCACCACGATGAAGAAGTTCACCGTCGACCCGGTCAAGCACTTCGCCCCGAACCCCGCCACCGGCCGGTTCTCCCCGCCCAAGACGATCATCGCCGAGGAGCTGCCGTCGAGCATCCTGTGGCACGACGGCTGGCTGTACGTCACCGGCCGGGGGACCGTCCGCCGGTGGGGCCAGGCGTCCGACGGCGGGGTCGGCACCGTCGACCCCCGAAAGCTGCCGTCGACCACCCAGGCGTGGAACGTCCGCGAGGTCATCGCCCAGGGCTTCTGCGGCTTCCACCACCACCAGGTTTCGGGCCTGTCCATCGGCAACGACGGGCTGCTCTACCTGACCAGCGGCGACGACGACAACTACGCCGAGGGGTCGGACGGGTCGCGGGCCACGGTGCTGCGGACCGGGGCCGTCTTCCGCTGCAAGCCGGACGGGTCGAACCTGGAGACGTACTCCCTCGGCTACCGCAACCCGTACCGCGACCTGGCCCACGACGACCGGTTCAACTGGTTCCACGCCGACAACGACAACGAGGACGGCAGCAAGTTCATGGGCTGCCGGATCATGCACGTCGCGGAAGGGGCCGACTTCGGCTGGCGGCTGAAGTACGGGTCGCGGTGCTGCCGGCCGGACGACGCCCGGGTGTCGGTGGCCGGCGAGGTGCCGGGCAAGCTACCGCCGATGGTCAAGACCGGCCGCGGGTCGCCGGCAGGACTGCTCATCCCCCACGACACCCGCATCCCGGAGCCGTACCGCGGCCTCTTGTACTACCCGGACGTGTACCGGAAGGTGGTCCGGGCGTACAAGACGGCCCCGGCCGGGTCGAGCTTCGATATCACCCACGAGTTCGAGTTCTTCAAGAGCAGCGACCCCTTGTTCCGCCCGTGCCAGATGGTGCAGGGGCCGGACGGGGCCATCTACGTCTGCGACTGGCGGACCGACAGCGGCGGCGCGGGCAAGCTCTCCGGCGACGGGGTCCACGGCCGCGTCTACCGCATCCGCTGGGTCGGCACCGCCCAGACGCCGGAGCTGCCGCTCCGCGGGCTCGATAGCTGGGCCAAGATTCTGAAGCTCGACGACGACAAGCTGGTCGATGTGCTCTCCGCCCCGGACCTGACCGACCGGGTGGAGGCCCGCAAGGAGTTGGTCCGCCGAGGAGCGAAGGGCCGCGACGCCGTCCTGCGGCGGTTCGTGTCCGGGAAGATCGACGGGCTCGGCCGGCTGCCGGCCCTCGGCGTCCTCCAGGCCGGGTGGTCGGCCGAGGTCGAGGACCTGTTCCGGCTGTTGCTGGCTGACGAGTCGGCGGACGTGCGGCGGCTGGTGGTCGAGGCCCTGGGGGCGAAGGCCAAGCCGGGCGACACGCGGGCCGCCGACGGTCTGCGGGCGGCCCTGGCCGACCCCGACCCGGCCGTGCGGCGGACGGCTGCGCTGGCCGTCGGGCGGCTTCACCCACCCGGGGCGGCCGACGCGCTGGTGAACGCCCTGAAGGCGAGCGCCGAGGCCGACCCGTTCCTGAAAGACGCCTTCGTCCGCGGGCTGGAAGCAATGGGCAAGCCCGGGGTCGATGCCCTGGTGGCCTGGGCCGGGGCCGACCCGACGGCGTTCGCCCGGGCGGCCGACGCCTTCGTCTCCCTCCGCACCCGGCCGGCGGCCGACGCCCTGCCGCAACTCCTGGCCAGCCCGCACGCCACCCCGGCCCAGCGTGAGGCGTTAGTCGCATCGTACAACAACTACCAGCTCGACCCGCCGGTGTCGCTCGACCCGCTGGCCGACTTCCTCATGAACCGCCCGGCCGAGCCGGCGAGCGTGGTGGCCGCCGGGATCGAGGCGTTCGCCGCGGCCGACGCCGGGCTCCAGTCGCCGAAAGCCACCTCGCTCGTGCTGACCATGCTCGGCCGGCCCGACCCGGCCGTCCGGCTGGCCGCGATCCGGGCGGTCGAGGCCACCCGGCTGTCGGCCGCCGCCACCCGGCTGGTCGCGCTCCTGGCCGAGCCGAACCGCCCGGCCGACGAGCGGACGGCGGTGGTCAAGGCCCTCCGGGTGCTCGGCCGGACGGAGGCGGCCGGGCCGGTCGCCGCCCTGCTGGCCGGGGCCGACCCGCTGGCCCTGAAGGTGGAGGCCCTGCGGACGCTGGCGGCGCTCGACCCGCCGGCCGGGCGGAAGGCGGCCGAGGCGGCCCTGGACCAGTCCGACCCGGTCTTCCTGGCCGAGGCGGTATCGGTCCTCGGGGCGACCAAGGCCGGGGCCAAGCTGGTCGGCACCCGGTACGCGGCCGAGAAACTGCCCCGGGACCTGTTCCCGGCGGTGGCCGACGCGCTGCGGCGGTTCGCCGATGACCCGGCCGTCGCCGACCTCCAGTCGCAGGTCTCCCGGGGCGGGCTGAAGCTGGCCCTGGAGCCCGGACGGGCGGCGAAGGTCCGACAGGACGTGTCCGCGAAGGGCGACCCGAAGCGGGGCCGGGAGCTGTACCTGAACACCAAGCTGTTGGCCTGCGCCACCTGCCACAAGATGGAGGGGGTCGGCGGGGCGATCGGCCCGGACCTCACCCGGGTGTGGGACACCCACCCGGTCGAGAAGCTGGTCGAGTCGATCGCCGACCCGCACAAGGAGATCAAGGAGGGGTTCCAGGCGTACCGGCTGGTGACGGCCGACGGGCAGGTACTCGGCGGGCTGAAGGTGTCGGAGACCGCGTCCGAGGTGGTCGTCCGGGACGCGACCGGGCGGGACACCCGGGTGGCCAAGGAGGATGTCGAGTCGCTTGTCCCGTCGAAGCTGTCGCTGATGCCGGACGACACCGTCGCCCGGCTGTCCTACGACCAGTTCCTCGACCTGCTGGCCTTCCTCGGCAGCCGGCCGGACCAGGAGTCGCTGCGGGGGTTTGTAGCGGCGGCCGGGGTGTCCCGGTCGTACCCGCCGGAGCTGACGGGGGAGAAGCCGGAGGCCGACCCGAAGACCGGGCAATGGCAGCCGCTGGCCGCCGACCCGGCCGGCGTGCTCGACCTGAAGCCGGCGTTCCCGTCGGACGGCCCGGCCGGGGTGTACGTCCGGGCCTTCGTCTACTCCCCGACCGCCCAGACGGCGATCGCCACCCTGCGGGCCGACGACCCGGTCCGGGTGTGGGTGAACGGCACCGCGGCGTTCACCCGGCCGACCGCGGCGCCGTCCGGGGAGGGGTCGTCGACCCCGCCGGAGACGTTCCCGGTCCGGCTCAAGCCGGGCTTCAACCCGGTCCTGGTGAAGGTGGCGGCCGGCGGCGGCCCGGCCCACCGGCTGACCCTCCGGTTCGCCGGGCCCGAGGTCCGGGCGGCGGCCGTGCCGGACGGCGGCGTCGGCAAATAGAGAACAGAGGACGGAAGACAGAGGACAGAAGAGCCATCTGCTTGTCTGTTCTCTGTCTTCCGTCCTCTGTCCTTCGGGCTAGATGATGCCCCCGTGGATCCGCTCCGGGGTCAGGTGGCTGGGCTGGTCGTTGAACCAGAACCGCCGCCACTCCTGGCCGATCTGCCGGAGGTCCTCGGACTGGTAGAGGAGCTGCTGCATCCGGACGTTCGGGTCGCTCGAGTACTGGTTGACGAGGCAGCCGCTGTTCGCCGTCAGCGCGGCCGCCGCGACGCCCCCCAGGATCAACTTGCGGAACATGGCCCGCCTCCGTGCGCGGTGATCTCCCCGTCCCCGGGTCCCCCAACCCGGGCCGGGTCCGACCCGCCGGCGGGCCGTAGGCTCACTATCGGTCCGGCCGGCACCGGCCTTGAGTCCGGCGCCACTTTCCCGACCGCTACCACGAAAAAAGCCCGCACGGGCTCCCGTGCGGGCTTCCCCATCTTGCGCTGGCCCCACGGGCCGGCTCAGGCCCCCGAGGGCGCCCCGGCCGGCACCGGCTGCCGGGC